>CAIKOD010000001.1 GCA_903828975.1 uncultured Methanomicrobiales archaeon
AGTGCCAAATGGTTAAAGCAGAGGAGTGGAAGGACAAACTTGTACCGGGTAAGAAATACCGGGTAGTTACCCGATATACGAATGCCGATGGGATATTTATCGGAATTGGAACGAAGGGGATAAGTGAACGCCAGGACCCGGTGTTCTCATTCAACGGGGTGACGATGATGGTACCCTGGCTGGGGATTGACCGGCTTGAATTGGCTGAGTTACCGCAATAGAAAACACGGAACCCCTCTTGTAAAAAGGTTGGAACCTGCCTAAACCGGAAGCAAAAACGGTTCCAAAACATTTACCGGGGTGAATCTACCATCCGCCACGCCCCGTTCGGCACCACTATCTCGAACCGTGCGCCCTTGCCCGGCTCGCCCGTCTCGCGGATCGTAATGCCGGTGATGTCGAGGATCTCCCGCACAAAGATGAGACTCCGCATCGAGGCGCGGGTGCCGTCGCTGCGCAAAAAGATCTGCATCTTCTTATCAGCAGGGATGCCAATGCCGTCGTCTTCAAAGAAAATTGTGGCCCCATCAGGACTCGCCGTGTGCCAGACCCGGATACGGGTGACATGGTCCCCGTGTTTCACCGAGTTCTCGAAGAGACGCTGGCACACTTTCTCCAGCAGGGGATCGGCAAAGATCTCAAGGTTCTCTGTTTCAAGGCTGTGCTGAATATTTCCGATCGATATATGCGAAAGTCCGAACAGCAACGCCATTTTTATATTCTGCCATTTTGTGGGTTTTGCACCCATGTCCTGGTAATCTGTTGAATATTCGATGGTTTTGTTGATTGACTGGATCGCCTGTTCACCTTTTTGCAGGGTCCCGATGATGCTATCCTGCCCGACTAATTGATTTTTTGCCAGTTCAAGGTAACTGCTGAGGACAAAGATCTGGTTGATCAGATCTTTTCGTGTCAGCTGGGAGAGCACGTTGAGTTTCTGGTTCACCCGCTGTAGGGTGTTTTCCGCCCGCTTGCGTTCGGAAATATCCCGGGCTGCCGCAAAGACGCCACTGACATTACCGGCTTCATCGCGGTATACCGTAGCATTATACAACACCGGAGTGATCTGACCCTCGCGGTGCCGGAGGTTCAGTGGGTAATCGCGGACCATTCCCTCGGTGAACACCCGTTGATATCCCTCCTTTGCCTTTTCCGGTTCGGTGAAATAGTTTGTGAAATCGGTGCCGATCAGCTCCGCTCTTGAGTAACCGGTTACTTTTTCTGTCGAGATATTTACATCAGCGATCTTGCCCTCATGATTAATCGTGACGAGCGGGTCCAGGCTTGCTTCGAGCAGGCTGCGGTTGTAAGCGTTGAAAGTCCGCAGTGCCCGTTCCTGCCGGGTCAGTTCAGCTAAATTAGCCCGGAGTTCCTCCTGTGAAGCAGTCAGTTCCTCATAGGCTGCATGAAGTTCTTCGGCATTTCTGAGTAGCGCTTCCTCCCCTCTGCTCCATCGCAGGGAAAGGTACGTAATCACTCCTGCAACGAGAATGAAAAACAGAACCCGGACAAAGGCACCCTCAAGAATGACCGGGTCTTTTGAGAATACGGCCATCAGGATAAAAT
>CAIKOD010000002.1 GCA_903828975.1 uncultured Methanomicrobiales archaeon
AAGACCCAGGACGATGAAGTCGGCGATGGGACAACCACAGCCGTCGTTATCGCAGGCGAGCTCCTGAAACGTGCGGAAGATCTCCTTGAACAGGACGTCCACCCTACCGTGATCGCAGCCGGGTACCGCATGGCCGCCGAAAAGGCACAGGAGATCTTAAAAGAGATTGCCATCACCATCAAGCCCGGTGACATTGCAATGCTCAAGAAGATCGCCGAGACCGCAATGACCGGTAAGGGCGCAGAAGCATCGAAAGACAAGCTCTGTGACCTCGTCGTAAAAGCAGTCACCATGGTTGCAGACGAGGACGGCACCGTTGACACCGATTATATCAAGGTAGAGAAGAAAGTCGGCGGGTCAATCAATGACTCCGAAATTGTTGAAGGCGTCCTGATTGATAAGGAGAGAGTCCACCCTGCAATGCCAAAGAAGGTAACCAAGGCGAAGATCCTCCTCCTCAACGCAGCAGTCGAGTTCAAGAAGACCGAAGTCGACGCAGAGATCAATATTACCAGCCCCGACCAGCTCCAGGCATTCCTCGACGAAGAGGAACGGATGATCCGGAATATCGTCGACAAGGTTGCAGCGAGCGGTGCAAACGTGCTCTTCTGCCAGAAGGGTATTGACGATATTGCACAGCACTACCTCTCGAAGGCAGGTATCTTTGCAGTACGCCGTGTCAAGAAGAGCGACATGGAGAAACTCGGCCGTGCGACGGGTGCAAACCTTGTCTCAAGTATCGATGCCATCTCCAAGGAAGAGCTCGGACACGCCGGCCTTGTCGAGGAGAGGAAAGTATCAGGCGAAGAGATGATCTTTGTCGAGCAGTGCAAGAACCCGAAGGCAGTATCGATCATTATCCGCGGTGGCACTGAGCATGTCGTCGACGAACTTGACCGTGCCATGGAAGATGCACTCCGCGTCGTCAGTGTTGTCGTTGAGGACGGAAAGTGCGTCGCCGGTGGCGGAGCACCCGAGACAGAACTCTCGCTCCGTCTCCGCGAGTATGCAGCAAGCGTCGGTGGACGTGCACAGCTCGCCATCGAGGCATTTGCAAATGCACTCGAGATCATTCCGAGGACCCTTGCAGAGAATGCAGGACTCGACCCGATCGACATGCTTGTCGAGATCCGTGCAGCCCACGAGAAGGGCAAGAAGACCTACGGCCTCGATGTATTCGAAGGCAAGACGGTCGACATGCAGAAGGCCGGCGTTGTCGAGCCCCTGCGTGTAAAGACCCAGGCAATTGCCAGCGCTGCAGAAGCAGCCATCATGATCCTCAGGATCGACGATGTAATCGCCTCATCCAAGTCTGCAGCCCCTGAAGGCATCATGCCACCAGGTGGCATGGGTGGCATGGGCGGCATGGGTGACATGGGCGGCATGGGCGACTATTAATCCCATCCCCCAATACAGATCTTTTTAATTTTGACCGTTACCTGGCCTAGGCTGGGCTTTTTATTTTTTGATAGGGTATACTGTTTTCGAGCATGACCGGGGAATTCTGAATAATTTTGCCCTGTTGACATCCTGCCTATTAAGAATGTAGATGAAACAGGTAGACCAGAGTGGATTGTACCTCCTCCCTGTGCCCCACCCGAATTACGATATTCATTTAGCATGGGTTTTCTAAGAGGTCTTTTGAATAATCCGGAGAGTCCAGATAAGTCTCTGACCCATCCGGGGAGCCTCAGCGGCGGAGCGAAGCCGAGCCCATATCCACCAGAATCTCACCATAAAGAGTGGCCAAAGGGCATAGAGGGGGTTTATTACCTCAAAAATTGATCGATACCTATTATAGGTCCTTAGTATAGGAGGAAAGATCATGAATCAGTCTGATCCTGAAACGGATGTTCCGGGTAGCAGCTCGGGAGCAATTCAGCAGATAACAGTCAATTTTCGGGTGCTGGTATATATCATCACGTTGACCGCTCTCATTTTCTATGTCGACGTGATTACACCGCTTGGCCTGATGGTGTGGATCCTTTATTTCATCCCACTCATCCTTACGTTATACCTGACCTGGAGATATGCCCCGTTTTTCGTTGCCGGGATCTTTATTATATTCCTCGGGACCAGTTTCTTTCTGTCTCCCCATGACATCCCGCTGCTTTTCGCTTTCATCAACCGGGTTTTCTTCTCGCTGGTACTTCTGATCACAGCGGTCTTCATCTGGAACCACAAGGAGATCGAGGTGGTCAGCCAGAAAAATGAGGAGCGGTTCCGGTGCCTTGCTGAATCTTCATCAGACCCGATGATCGTGCACATCGATGAGAAGGTATTGTATGCCAACCGTTCGGCACTTGTTTTGTTCGGAGCAGACGGAAGAGAAGACATGGTCGGGAAAGACCTTACAGAGCTTGTTGATCCTTCTGATCGCGATAAGGTAATGGCGATGACTGACGATGCCATGAAAGGGACCCCTGCACCGGTCAGGGAAGTCAGGTTGATAGTGCCTGGTAGCGGTAGTATCCAGGTGGAAATGCTTGATGAAAAAGTGATGTGGGACAGGAAACCAGCAGTTCTGACAATTATTAGGGATCTTTCAGACCTGAACCGGCCTGAAAAGTGATGGGCTGACTTACCCCGGAATTCTTCTTTCGAGCTTTTTGCCCCTGCTGCCGGGATAAAACCGTGCATTCTGCTATGGATGGATACCAATAATAATAAAATAATATTAATAAACATATTGTTGTATTAAAAGTGAGTCATAACAATGAAATCATCTAATTAAAACAGGATTTAGGTTACTAAATGAAACATAATTCTGTTGACTGATGTTTTCCAGGTGCTTAACATCTGAATCTTGATTTCGAGTATAAGGATAACGTTGCACATTACATCAAACCCAGTCAACGGTGTATTATTTTAAAAATGGGCTCTGTTGAAACATCCATGAACGGGACATCTCACCCGGACGATTGAAAATGACTCGTTCAAAATTTCCATATATCGGAGTCAGTTCAGGCATTTAATATGAAAATAGATGATTCAGCGGCTCACCTCTCGAAATTTTTGATCAAGAGAAGAGTCCGGGTGTGAACTTCCCGTTCATTTGTGTTTCAACAAACCAAAAAAACAAGAAATTATGGTGTATCCCCCGAATCCCCGGGAAAAATGGAAATGTTATTACTTTTCTTCACGGACCATTGCAATTGCCTTCTTCGGGCATTCATTGGCGCAAATGCCGCACCCTTTACAGAAACCGAGGTCAACTTCGAACTCTTCGTTAATTGCCTGGTCAGGGCAGTACATCTCGCAGAGCCCGCACTGGTTACATTTTTCCCTGTCCACGACAGGCCGGAATACACGCCATGAACCTGTCTCACCGCACGCACCAACCATTGGTTTACTCACTGCAAGCCGTTGCCTCATAGGACCAGCTCCTGGAACGCGGCCTCTGCAGCCTTGACATTCCTGTCATCCGAAAACATTTCAGAGATTGCTGACTTTGCGGAATCCATGGATACAATTCCCATCTTTGCAAGTGCCCCGATTACCGGGGTATTCAGGATCGGGCTTCCTGCCACGACCAGGTTTAACCGGAGCGCAATCGTCGTCAGGTCCACTGAAAGCGTCTGAAAGCCTTTCATATCGTGGGGCAGGGTGCCGTTCAGGAGTACTTTCCCGCCCGGCCTGAGGCCGTGCAGGACATCGACGACGTCCATGATGCTGTTATCGAGGACGACAATGAGGTCCGGCTTTTTGATCTGGCTGTATACCCTGATCGGGCTTTCGTCAATTCTCACGAACGAGACTACCGGTGCCCCCCTCCGTTCCGCCCCGTAAAACGGGAAGGCCGTGGCGTACTTGTGGTCCCTGAACGCAGCAAGTGCGAGAAGTTTTGCCGCTGTGACACCGCCCTGTCCACCCCTTGAATGGATACGTATTTCATACATCAGGGGTCACCCCGAACCAGGACTCTTCACCGGGACGCCTGCCCCGGATGAAACCCGCAATATCGTCATAGGTCACTTCCTGACCGCCAAGCCCGGCGATCACGCTGTATGGTTCAGCCCTGCACGTTGACCTGACTGCCTCCGCAAGGATCCCTCCGTACCCGAAGGAATAGTCTCGGTCTATCACGACGACGTCCCGGCCTTTAAGGTCAAGTTTCGGGAATGGCCGTAACCAGCGGATACGCATTGATCCGGCCTTTATACCCTCCTTCCTCAGCAGATCTATTGAGACTTCTGCCTCTTTTCCGAGCGTTCCCATCGATACGACGACCACGTCGGCGTCCTCGCACTGGTAATCGTCGGTAAACCCGTATGAACGCCCGAACCGGCGGAAAAATTCATTTTCGATAGATTCGATGACCTTCACCGAGTCACGCATCGAACGTTCGATGTCCCAGCGGAACTTGAAATAGTCTTCCGGCCCGGTCAGGGGGCCATAGCCCCGCGGGTTCTTTACATCAATTGCATGGGGGAGACGTAATGGCGGTATAAAATCCCCTAAATCCACGGTTTCAAGCGACTGGTTGATATGGGAGAGTGAAAACCCGTCAAGGTTCACCATCACCGGGAGGAGGACATCATTATGTTCTGCAATCCGGAATGCCATCAGGGTCGTGTCATAGGCCTCCTGCACCGTGCTGACGTATACCTGCAGCCATCCCGTGTCGCGTTCCTGCATTGAATCGGTGTGTTCGGCCCAGATGTTCCAGCCTGGCCCGAGCGCCCGGTTCACGTTTGCCATGACTATCGGGAGGCGCCCGCCAGCCGCCCAGTTCACCATCTCGTGCATGTAGAGGAGACCGTGTGAACTGGTGGCAGTAAATGTCCTTGCACCGGTAATACTCGCCCCGATGCAGGCGGCCATCGCGGAATGCTCGCTCTCGACCGGTATATACTGGCTTTTCAGTTCACCATTCGTGACATACTCGGCGATCTGCTCAACAATTTCTGTCTGGGGGGTAATTGGATATGCTGCAATGACTTCCGGAGAGACCTGCTTCACTGCAGCGGCAACTGCCTTGTTTCCGGTTGCAATCGTCAGCATACTCCTTCCTCCTCGAGCGACAGTCGCTTTGCATTTCTTCTTGCGAGCGAGACAAGGGCATCGACAGCCTCCCTGCTGATACCCTTGAACCGTCCCTGCGGCCCGAGGTACTCCTCAACCGGCAATGGTTTAATCATCGCTGCCCTGGATGGCCCGTTTATCGTGACTTTCCCATATTCACGCTCGAAGAGTACCCACATGCCCGTCTTCACGGCGAGTTTTCCCATCTCGACCGTCTGCTCTGTCGGGTAGCGCCACCCCGGAGGACATGGAGCAAGAACATGGATAAACTTGGGACCCCTGATTGAGAGGGCCTTTGTTACCTTTTTAAAGAGGTCATGCGGGTATGCACTGCAGGCGGTTGCCATGTACGGCGGGTCATGGGCTTCCACGATCCGATCGATATCCTTTTTCGTGTCCGGTTTTCCCCCTGGTGTGGTGGTTGTCCGTGCACCGGTGGGGGTTGCGCCTGACCTCTGCATCCCGGTATTCCCGTATGCCTCGTTATCGTAGCAGATATAGAGAAAATCTGTCCTGCGTTCGAAGGCGCCGGATAAAGCCTGGATACCGATATCAACAGTACCGCCGTCACCTGCATAGACAATTACATTGGTGGATTTCTTAGCTGCACGGAACGCGGCACTCATTCCGGAGGCACATGCCGCAGCTGCAGCAAATGCCACGTTATAAACCGGGACATTCATCGCAGTATTGGGATAAATACCCTGGATCACACTGGTACAGCATGCCGGCATAACAAGGACAGTATCTGGGCCTGCTGCCTTGAGGACATACCGGAGCACCAGTGAAGAGCTGCACCCGGCACAGGCCGAGGTACACTTGAAAAGATACTCCTCTTTTGGGATTTCCGTCATTAGATTCAGTATAATAGTTGTTGATTATCCGGTATTAACCTATTAGTATCAGGAAAAAGGATGTCTCTGGAACTCACGAATTGTATAATTCCACGGTATACCCTGCATCTTCAAGGACCGATTTAACTTTCATGTCCCACTGTCCGTCCTCTTCAATCCCTAGTAACCTGATGCGGTCATTCCACAGCTTTTCGAGGTCGGGTTCCGTGGTTGAGAGGCTGCGCCTGCCTTTTATTGTCCCTGCAAGGTTATTTGCACCACGATATATCCGCATGCGGCAGCATTTGAACTCCCTGCACGATAACGGGCGGGTGTTGTACACAACACAGGAGTATCCCTCTGGTGTCCTGACAAGGAAGTGGCACTGGTCATTTTCCTCCTGGTATCCCCCTTTTTCCCTGAATACCGGCAGGTAGGGCGACTCCACGTGGGCCATGACAAGGTTCTTCGAGATTAAATCGCGGCAATGGTAATCTCTATCTCCAAGTTTGCGTTCAATTCGGATGTGCTTCCCCGATACCATGCAGCATTTTCCGCACCGGGTGCAGTCAAATTTCATTATGGTACCAATACATCTCATCTGGTATTGTATTCTTTCGCCCGGTAAGCTGCCACTCATCAACGCAATTCGTGGTTTGGGAAACTGTCAGGACCTTTTCTTTTTTGGCAGTGTTTTAAGGGTCGGAAAATATGCGGCAGATCGTGGCCATCACCCGGTGATAGCCCTGCCAGTCGTTTATGGTTCCCTGCCTTCTCCGTTCCTGTGGCAACGGCGTGAA
>CAIKOD010000003.1 GCA_903828975.1 uncultured Methanomicrobiales archaeon
GTAATAATCCCGTTTCAGGATTTACGCTGACTTTCGAAAGACCCGTGGCATTGAAGGGGACTTTCCAGAACGTACCGGGACCTGCCGGCCCGGGGAGACTCACCGAGACCGTGCCGTCAGTTGACGGGTTACAAAAAGCATGTTCGCTTGCAAGGTTGACCGACTGGGGAAAGTACTGGTAGTCCATCGTGGTTTCCCTTCCAAGAATGTTCTCTGCTGCAACGATCCCTTCATGACGGGCGACAGGGGTAAGGTACGGCGGGCCTGTGACATCCCCTGCTGCATATACCCCGTGTATGCTGGTCTCCATGTGGCTGTCAACGAGCACCTCCCCACCAGGTCCTTTTGCCACGCCATGGAGGTCTTCAGATCGCGGGGACAGCCCGGTGGCAATAAAAAGAGCATCACATTCAATCTCCGTTTGTGAAGCATCCGGTGTGCGTACAGAAACACAGCTGAGGTGCCGGTCGCCGTTAACGGCAATGAATGAAGTCCCGGAATGGATAGTAACGCCCTCAAGCTCTTGTAATGCGACCGCGCGCTGCCTGTCGTCAAGTGCCTTCAGGACATCACTACGGGCAACCAGGCTTACATCGCACCCGAACGAAGAAAAAATATAGGCAAATTCGGCTGCCATTACACCGCCGCCCAGGATAACCATCTTTCGCGGCAACCTGTCCATCTGTGCAAGTGTATGCGGGTTATACACCCCTTCCATTGAGATCCCCGGGACGTCCGGTATTACAGGGGAAGAACCGGTGGCGGCAATTACGGCATCAGGCCTGAGGACCTCGCTCCCCAGCCTGACTTCGTTTCCGTGGAGGGCCGCATCAGTACCGTAGTGGATCTCAACCCCCGTACTGCGGGTCTCAGCATCGAGGATACCGGCAATTTTTTTCTGGATCTCCTGCATTTCACAGATTAATGTTGGAAAATTAACTTCCGGTGCCCGGTCGATGACACCGAGTTTCTCGAGGTCGCGGGCATTCCGGACTACCCGTGCCGCATCATTCAGTGCACAGACCACCATGCAGCCAAAATTAAGGCACTGGCCCCCGATAACGCCACGCTCTGCGAGGAGCACCTCTTTTCCGTAATATGCGAGGCGCATTGCGGCTATGCGGCCTGCCGGGCCACCACCAAGGACGACGATCATGGGATTGTCAGAGTATCTCGCAGCCTTCATCCATCGGCTGGGAGAGGAGCTCACCGGTGAATGCGTTCACTTCGACAATTTTTTTGCCCCGAACCTGCCAGACCGGGAAATGCACGAGGTCAATATCGATACTGATATTCTTTTTTTCCGGTTTCATGACCTTTTCTTCGTACCAGATCGTATCTCCCTTCACCTGCTTGATCCGCACCTGTTGGGTGAGGCGTTCCACCAGTTCTCCAAACACCCTGGTATTCGCCTCATCCTTCGAAATTTTAGGTCCGACAACCTCCGCGTCACCCGGGATTTCGCCCTTATCTATTGTTTTCGGATCTATCTCGAGTTTTAACCCGTTGATCGCGTTGATTGCACCCCACCCTTCAGAATCGAATGGAATACGGTGGTCCTGGTAGACCTGTTCGCCACTGCTCATGTAATGGTACACCCAGTGAGGCATAAATTTCAGGATGGCCGTTCCCTGCGTTCCTGAAATACGTTCTGCGTTCTGTTTTGTCACCTTTACCGGCAGGTGGGGGATACTTACCCCGGCAATTTCAGCCACAACCGGCTCTGGTGTGGTATCCGGTGCAGTATCCGGTGCGGACCCGGCTCCCGCTCCCGGGATGAGGGTGAGCGAGAGTTCGCGATCAAGGACCCTTGCAAGGGTTGCCTCCCCTGAAAGACGAACAAACTCCCTGACGCCCCATACGATGCAATGCTCTGTATGAATCTTATTGTCCAGGGTAAACAGTAGCTTTTTGCAGGGCACCTGCACTCCCCTGATGACGATGTCGTAGTTTGTCCTGTCAAACTCCGCAATGGTGTCCGCCTCCACGGAACAGAGCACTGCCACATATTCATCGTCCCTGACCGCCGAGAGGTCGAGGGGGCCATCCACTTCCTCTACCTCGAATCCTGCCGCTTCAAGGATAAGTTTCACGGCATTTTTCGCCTTTTCCCGCGTCTCGTGTTCCATCATGCATACATTTCCCCTGTCTTATAGAACAATTTTTCTCTTTCATGATAGAAAACTGTACAATGACCAGTCCCCCGAAATTCATTAATCACCGCATAGAAGAATTTGCCATGCAGGTCACCTACAGTCCAGAGGAGAGGACCGGTACTCTGGTCTATAATCTTTCCCTTATCCGGAGTGAAGACCTGGAATTTGCCATTAAGATTTTTAAAGACTGTTACAGGGCGGGTATAAGTGTAAGCGGACTTGTGCGGTTCCTGCAACCTGGTCTGATGGTCGAAGATTACCAGGTGCCCGAGGGTTGCATCGGCATGGTATCCGTCTGCAGCTCCACCCTTGACGGCCTTCTGCTCAGGCGCGGGATCCCCATGAACCCTATCGGGGGGGGTATTGTTGAGATCGATCACCGGGTCCCGAAACGGTTCATTCACATGATCCTGTACGAGCATACGACAATTGATCCTCTCCAGGTCCTTATCTCTCAGGAGCTCACCTCAGTGAATGCTGTCATGAAGCGGGGGAGCGGAAAACTCCTTGCGAATATCCGGGAATGCCATATGGAGGCGGAATCCCTCGTCGGGGAAGTGCTGGACAGTCTCACGGGAAGTGACCTGTCGGGCATCCTCGAGGTAGGCATGCCGAACACCCCCACATTAGGTGTTACAGTAGACCCGCAGTACCTCGGAATCGTTGCGGTGGGTGGAACGAACCCGATGGCTGCAATCCGGGAAGAAGGGCGATGGGAGGTAATCAGGGCAATGAAAGGCCTGATGGATGCAGGTGAAATGACCCATATCAACGAGTATTAATATCCGAGGCCGTCTTCCCCCCACGTATCACCCCCCTTATTTTCCGGCCCATTCCTTGAAAAAACGCCAGTATGAACTAAAAAATCTGACAAACCCGTCAGATTCGGAATAAAGCCCTGTCAATCCCTCATCCTGCGGGCCCATTATGACCATGACGCGATTGCAGTCGAATAAAAAGACCCCGCCCGCAACGGTTTTACCGTGAATTTCATGTCCGATTGGTGGTCTCTTGATAATCAGCTGAAGGTTCTGCGGAACCCTCCCCGGCCACTGGTCGACAATAATTTCTATTGCAACGCTCTTACCAGCAGTTTCAAGCTGCTCTATCATGACGGGGGTGAAAAATGTCACGCTGCTGATAATCCGGATATTCTGTTGTGCGTGACCGATAAGGTCTGAGATCCTGATATGGATATTTTCCAGGCCGTAGATACTCCATATCAGCTCCTGTGTCCCACGTTCAACCCCGATCCTCCGGCTGAATATGTCAGAAAGGACTTTTTTAGCCTCGTGTGCATGCGCCTCAATACCTGAGAGGAGGTTGCTGATCCCTTCCTCCGGTGGCATTGCATCGAACCGTTTCGGTGAGGTGTTCGATACGGAAACAAGGTTCTTCTGGATGAGCCTGTCGAGAACGGGATACACCGATGCGCGAGGCACCCCCGATATCTCGTGGATCTCA
>CAIKOD010000004.1 GCA_903828975.1 uncultured Methanomicrobiales archaeon
ATATAAGCGCATTTATTAATTAAACTTTCCGCTTCAGATTATAATTTAAATTTAAAATAAGGAATTATTTCATATTATTTTCCGTTTTGCACGGAGTCGGATGGTGTCGTTTGCGCTTATGGATCGGGAACTCAGGTTTCAGTGATTTAGCGATTATTCCCTATCCCAACCGGGGTCGCCAAAGCGGCGGGGCTGAGCCCCGGGAGCGTGATTACATTTTGCAATAACCTAATCTTAAAGATAAATTTTTGAGCATTTCGACAAAAAACAAATTTCACAAAAGTGGAAGAGTGAGGTGTAACTGATTTTTTTGGTTACCCTACCCATTCCAGAAGACTTCCGCCGCTTGTCATATCGCGGGATTTCCGGTTCTTTGGCAGTTCTACCATTTTTGGGTTTGCTTTTTTCTGGTCCATATCCGCGATCATAGACTTGTAAGTCTGCCTGTTTCCGAGGAGTGCTCCTTTTTCGACACCGGTCATGATTGCGAGAACCCGTACCTTGCCCTCCATATCGTTCCGTACACGGGCACCCCAGATAACATCTGCATGGGGATCGAGTTCGTACGTGAGCGAAGTGGCGATCTCCTCCGCATCCTGAAGTGTGAGGTCGCTTCCTCCCGTAATGTGGATCAGGCTCCCTGTGGCGCCGCGGTAATCAATATCAAGCATCGGGTTTGAGAGACATTCCCTTACAACACTCTCTGATTTGTTCTGCTGCTTGCTTTCACCAACAAGCATTACGGCAACTCCGCCCTTGCTCATAATCGCGCGCACATCTGCGTAATCGATATTGATCAATGACGGTTCTGTGATCGTTTCGCTGATACCTTTTACCGTCTCTCCTATTAACTGGTCCATTACGGAGAAAGCCTGTCCGAGAGGCAGGTTTGGTACGAAGTTCTTCAGCCTGTTGTTGTCAAGGACAATTACCGAGTCTGATGCTGCAGATAGTGCCTCGAGTCCTTCCTCTGCACGGATCAGGCGCGCTTTTTCTACCTGGAACGGGTAACTTACCATTGCGACAACGATTGCGCCCTGTTCTTTTGCGATCTGGGCTACAACCGGTGCTGAACCTGTCCCTGTACCGCCACCCATGCCGGCTGTGATGAAACAGAGGTCTGCGGATTCGAGGAGTGCTTCGAGTGTTGGCCTCGCCATTTCTGCCGCTCGTTTCCCCACATCAGGATAGCCACCTGCACCAAGTCCCCTGGTGAGTGATTTTCCAATCAGGACTCTTTTGTCCGCCTGGACCATGTCAAGATGCTGTTTATCGGTATTGATCGCGATAGTTTCAGCGCCGTTAACTCCCATGTGGTGCAACCGGTTGACGGTGTTGTTTCCTGCGCCACCGCACCCGATGATAACTATACGTGGCTGACCGACAAAATCATCGTCGATTGCACCCCCGTTTTTCATCTCCTTTTCAATCTCTGAATTTTTCAATGCCTCGTTTATAATAGTCTGCATTTCTTGAAACCCTCCTAAACCTTGAATGAAACCTGGTCACTGTCTCTAATTATACGGCCTGCTCGCCGTTCGATGAGTTGACGAACCGCATCCCGCACCGCTTCCGAGACTGTCGGGAATTCTCCGGCATCTACCATCTGCTCTAGCAATTCGATTTGTTGTTCGGGTAACCGGAGTGTGATTCGTTTCATCATTACTATCACCTAGTTCTGACAATTAGCAGACAATTGTCTGACAATTGGCAGACGGATAGATCCTATCTGTCTGACTAACCAGATAAACCAGAATATTACGTTTATCTATATAAATCTTTTTAGATCAGTCAGGGCTGGTATGAACAGTGCTGACTAGCAACGAATTTAAGCCCCGATATTCTACATAAACCCATAAAGAGGGCGAAATCGTGGGATCAGGACTTCCGGTAAAAGGAAAGCATGGGGGGATGATAAAAAAACACCTGGAAATGACAGGGCAGGGTGCTATTGATTTCAGCGCGAGCCTGAATCCCTTTCCACCTGCAACGGAATGGGATTTTCCTCCCTCCCTCCTGGATCATTACCCGGATGATGATTATATTCAACTGAAGGAAGTAATTGGCCGCCTTTTTCACCGGGATGTTGAAGAAATTGCAGTAGGAAACGGGTCAATAGAATTGATCCGTTCATTTTGCCAAGCGATGTTCCGAAACAACGGCGCCGCAAAAATAGACCCTCCTACCTTTGGGGAATATCTCCTGTCCGTGCAGCTGGCTGGCGGACACCAGATGACAGATGGAGAAATCCCTTCTGCCGCTTTCCTTTGCAACCCTAATAATCCGACCGGGCAGATTACCAGGAAAAAAGATGTTTCCCAGCTTCTGAAGTTATATGCGGACCAGGGCACCGTCCTGTTACTTGACGAAGCATTTATTGAACTGTCGGACCCCCGGGAGAGTCTCATTGACAGAAGGGACCCCAACATGTGTATCCTTCGTTCGCTGACCAAGTGTTTTTCGGTACCTGGTCTTCGGTTCGGTTATGCATTTGCTGACCCCGACCTGGTGTGCGCTCTGGAAGTGTTGCGCTCTCCATGGAGTGTAAATGCGTTTGCCGAACATTTTGCTATCGAGGCCTTTAAAAAATACCATGAACTTGAAGAATCACGAAGAAAAATCACGAATGAACGTAATTACCTTGTAGCATCACTTCTAGACCTAGGGTTCACCGTGACACCTTCTTCCGCCAACTTCATCCTCTTTGATACCGGAAAGGACGTCGGGGCCCTTTGTAATTCACTGACCAGTCATGGAATACTTGTCCGCGACTGTACATCGTTCGGTCTCCCCCATTCAATCAGGATATCTGTCCGGACAAGTCCCGAGAATACATTTCTCATCGAGGCATTATGCGTATGCGTGCAATGATTATGGCTGGCGGAGCCGGTACCCGCCTTGCGCTTGGTGAAAAACCTCTGGTGACAATAAACGGGCGACCTATGATCTCTCTTGTCCTGTCCGCATTCGAAAAGGCCGGTTATGACGTTGTAATCGTTGCATCCCCCCGGACCCCGTTCACCATGAACTGGGCGAGGGCCCATGGGTTTGAATGTATCAGTGCATCAGGGCATGGATATCTCCGGGACATCCTGGGGGCTGTAAAGACCATCGAAGAAACCGGCCCCTTTTTCACCTGTGTATCAGACCTCCCCTGTCTTTCTGAGGAGCATATCACACAAATCCGTGCTGCATACGACGGTTCGGGAAAGGAGGCCCTTTCAACATGGGTGCCGGTCCCATCCGGGAGAGAAGGGGTTGACGTACCTTATGCGGAGTGTATTTGCGGGGTTGAAGCGTGCCCTGCAGGAATTAATATCCTCCGGGGTGACCTCATAGACCGCCCCCAGGAAGAAGAACAATTCCTCATCATGGATCGGCATCTCGCCCATAATATCAATTACCGGGCAGATCTTGAAAAAGTACGCCGGTTCTTCTCGCTTTCACAACCACGCAACGAAGATGGCCCCGGAACAATGCAAGGGTAATCCGCTGTTTCCTGATCCATTCAAAACCAGGGCATTGTATTCCAGTCCTGATCAACTATCATGATGACGTCACAATTTCATCATTGAACGTCAAATGAACGGTCCTGTCCTTTAGAATTCGTATGGTAACCATGTGACCGGGCACCTGTCAGGTTCCGGCTGAGTGTTGAATTCTATCGCTTATAAATAAATTACGACCGGAATTAAAGCAAAAATAAGATAAAATAGCAGCAGAGCCCATATTCTATTATGGAAGCCTCGCGGGAGATCGAGCTTGAAGGCCATATTATCGACTCGGGCATCATGACTCAGATCTTTGATAAAATCATGGATATGGGTGGCAATTTTGAGATCCTCGTATTTGATGTAGGAAAACAGAAGACAGACCCAAGCTATGCGCGCCTGAAGGTAAATGCAGCGAGTGAAGAAAGAGTCGATGCTATCATATCCGAGCTCCACCGCTATGGTGCCCGCCTTCTTGCAATCGCTGATGTCAGAATAATACCGGCAGAGGCTGACCGTGTTGTTCCAAAGGGTTTCTATTCAACGACTAACTACCCGACATCGATTAAGTACCTTGAGTCGTGGATCCCGGTCCAAGCGATAGAGATGGACTGCCTGGTTGTGCTCGATACAGAGAGGCTTATGGCAAGGAGCACCCCCCTCTCAAAGTTGAAGAAAGGTGACATGGTAGTGGTCGGTGAGCAGGGTGTAAGGATCGTACCCCCGGAACGACCAAGGGAAAAGACCAACTTTGAATTTATGCACGGGACGGTATCTTCAGAACGGCCCAGTGAAACGATAATCGCGAGGGTTGCAAAAGAGATCCTAGAGGTGCATAGGAAGGGAGGAAAAATTGCCCTCGTGGGCGGGCCTGCAATAATACACACCGGTGCTGACATGGCACTGGCAGAAATCATCAGGAAGGGTTATATTAATGTCCTTTTTGCAGGGAATGCGCTTGCCACCCATGATATCGAGTATAACCTGTTTGGGACCTCATTAGGGATGGACCTGTCAACTGGTAAACCTGTTACCGGTGGGCACAAAAACCACCTGTATGCGATCAGTGAGGTCATGAGGGCCGGGTCAATTAAAAAGGCGGTTGACCAGGGTATCATCACGGGGGGCATTATGTACGAGTGTGTGAAAAACGACGTACCGTTTGTCCTTGCAGGTTCCATCAGGGATGATGGTCCCCTCCCCGATGTTATTACCGATATCCTTGTGGCACAGGACCGGATGCGTGATTATACCCAGTCATGCAGTATGGTCCTGATGGTGGCAACCCTGCTCCATTCAATTGCGGTGGGTAACTGCCTGCCTTCGTATGTCAAGACCATCTGTGTTGACATCAATCCTTCATCGGTGACAAAATTAATGGACCGTGGGACCATGCAGGCAATCGGGGTTGTCAGTGATGCCGGCACATTCCTGCCACTTCTGGCAAAACAACTTGATATCCAGAGTGGATGCAGTGAAATCTGAAAAAAATCCAGAGTAACTTTTTTTAACAGAGTCCGCAGTATCTCTTTTCCAGGTATTTGAAAAGGAGACCCTTGTGTGGTCAGTACATTATCCTTACCGCGTAAGCGGCATGCACCAGGGCATTTCCTGCGAGAGGACAAGCTCCCACTCCTCCCTGCAGGGGCACTCCTGATTGGAAACTGCCTTTATTACTGAGCGATCGCCTGAAAGGGAGTAAAATTTTATTGCATCGATAATATCCCTGTCACATTCGCCACAGTTGTGTGCCCCTCGTGATTGTCCACCCCCGAGTGGATCACAGAGTACTTCCATTGGTGCGGTTGCAAGTACATCGGCTACGCTCCATAGGTAAGGTGGTCGATAGGCCCCCTGTTTCCAATAACGTTCCATATCAGTACCCCTCTGGACTGAGCAGGTGTTCATCGAGACAATATCCACAACACCCGACAGGTCGGTCAATGACTGCTTCATATCTGAAACCGCCTCTTTTTCTGTCAGGAAAAGAGGTTTCATCAGGAGATATGCTTTTATTCCGACCCCTGCGTTTCTTGCAGCCCTGACTGCCTGGTTAAAATCTTCAGACGAAAAGCCCTTGTCGATGGACTTTTCCCGGATCCGGTCGTTCGTTGTTTCAAGGCCTATGGCGACATACAGCGGTTTCGCGTTTGCCCCATCATCGATACGCGCTGTGAAATCTTCGAGGATATCTTCATTTACGTATTCAGGCCGTGTTTCTGCGATGATTATTTTTCCCCTGAATAAGGCGCCAGCTTCTTCAAGCACGGCACACGGGACTTCATCAGGATCAAAGAAGCTACCGGAAGTATAAAGTTTAACGATTTCAACGTCTTTGATCGGAATAGCAGCTGCCACAAACCGGAGTTGCCAGATAAGGCGTCCCGCCAGCTCTTCCTTTGATAGTCCCACATACCGTTCATGGCGGTAACTGCACATCAGGCAACGGTTCCAGGAACACCCCGCTGACTTTAAAATTATGGTGAGTGTTTTTTGTTCCCGGCTTTCATGTCGGTCGGTCCCCTGCCAGAAGGCAAGTGGCTTTTCCTCCTCATTAGCAAGCATTAACAGCTTACTAGTTGAACGTTATATGATGAAAAAGATCCTCATCTTCGCAATATTCTGCCTTCTCCTTTCCGGGGTTGCGTCCGCCTATGAAATACGGATTGATGCACCCCAGACCCTTAAATTAGGTGAGATTATTGTGGTGAACGGGACAACGAACCTTCCGGCCGGGATTACATTTGATATCATGCTGACACGTTCAGAATATACGAGTGAGACAAAAGCAACAAAGCACGTAACGGTCCAGGGGGACAAGAATTTCACTGTCGAATTTCCCACCGCCGGTTATACGCGGGGCACCTATAAAGTCGAGATATTACCTGCAGGGGAGTTCCGGTACCTGGGGAATTCTATCACGATGAGGGTTGTGACACTTGTTGACCGATCAGACGAGGTCAAGATAACCTCATTGCCAAGACAATATCTGAACGGTGTGCTCCATTTGACAGGTACCGCAAATAATGTCAGGAATGATGGTATCGAGGTGCAGGCCGATAATCCGGACGGGAGCCGGCTCTTCGGCCCGTCATTCGTTCCTACCAATCTTGATGGACAGTTCTCTAAAGATTTTATAATAGAAAAAACCGGCATCTACCAGATCAAACTCAGCGACCAGAAAGGGTATATCGGCACCTACAACATCAGCGTCCTTGAACAGGATATCAGTACCGTTCCGGTAGTCACCTCCCCGCCTGTGAGCCAGACTCCTGATACCACGTTGCCCACCCAGTCTGCATTGATGTTTTCGACCCGTGATCAACCTGCGTATTTTTCGATTGTAACCAAACATGGGCCCTTGAGAGTTTATACTTCTACAGGTACTGACTGGGTCATCGAATATACTGACTTGTCAGGGCAGCGGGTGAAAACAAATACCAAAGGGGCCGGGTTCCCTGAGGAGGTCACAATCCAGGGTAACGGGGAGACACAATATTTCTTGGTATACCCGAATAAATACTCAGACAAGGCAAACGTCACCATGTTTGCAGAGAATGTAAACAGTATCACTGGAAGCCTTGTCCCACCCCCGGGTTTTGTTGCAGCCACTACGGTGCCGCCGGCCTCCACAACAAAAGCAGCATTTCCGGCTGTAATTGTTATCATTTCCATCGTCCTGGTCGCTCTCCTATGGCAGAGGAGATAATTTTTTTTCACCAGCATGATAGAATCAGTAGTGATTCTTCAGCTGGCAGGCATGAAACCTATGGTCCATTTATCTCTACCCCGTCCCGGTCATTTGGATACCTTTTTTACACCGAATCCCCAATAGTATTGAGCGGGCCGAGGTAGTCTAGTCCGGAAAGGCGGTGGCCTTGAAAGCCACTGGTGCCTGGCACCTCAAGAGTTCAAATCTCTTCCTCGGCGTTTTTATAAAAACCCTGAAACGTTTCTCGATTTTCGGCTTTGTTGAAACACGCATGAACTGGAGTTCACACCCGAACGATTGAAAATGCCACGTTCAAAATCTCTTCATATTGGTGGCAGTTCAGGCATTTATTATGAAAATCCTCATCTGGCATTTTCATTTTGTATGCTTCGGGCCTTTTGGCATCAGGTCTGTTTTCATGGGAAACCCTTGCATGTTAAGAAAAAGGAAGGGAAAATACGTAAACAGGAGGGGGTTTCACCCCCTCCCTGTCCCACCCCCAACAAGATATCCTTTGGTCAGCGTTTCCAGACGATCATAAATTTTAGAGTATGGCGTGCATTCTCTATCTTAGCAGGGTTTTGTCACAGCGGCGGTGCGGAGCCCCGGGAGCGTGGGTAAATCTGGGAATACCAGAGATCAGCAAGATAGATTGAGAGAATGTCAACAGAGCTCGTTTTCGTAAATTATTGAAGTGAACCTCTTATGGATATGAATTGCCAGGTTATTCAGTAACAGCCTGCCAGCCCGTCCCTCCTTTCTGTTCAAGGATGACACTTCTACAATATGGTGGATACCTGACGATCCCTTCCACACGCGCCGGGTCCAGGATAACAATATCCCCGTTATCCAAGCGACGGGCTATCGTGAAGCATGAGTGGTACCTTACCCTCCTGACAGCAGGGATATCGGAAATCAGGTCAATATCCTCCTGAGTTACTCCACTGAGTGCAGGCCAGGTCCTGTTACCTGACTCATTCCCGGTCAGGAGGTTCACAAATTTCAAAGACCAGAAATTTTGAGATTTTTCAATTGCCAGCCAGATGAGCGGATTGATTGTTGGACATGTCATCCCGGTAATTCTCCTCGCGGCTGCAATCCGGATAATTACACTGATCGCGAGATAGACCAGGAACAGGACCCCATAGACTATCAGTCCTGGAATTTTAACGATTCCTGCAATAAAAAGGATAAAAAAGGCCAGGCTGATAACAATCATGACTGCGCTTGGTCCTGCAAAGACCCCGCAGGTATATTTGGTCTCGTTCCACGGCCAGAACAGGGGGATACCCGGGCTGGCGAGAAAATCAAGGGTGATATGCAGCAGAGCTCCAGCAATTACCACGGGGATTCCTAGAAGAGTAACGGTGAAAGGGAGTGTGAAATTCAAAAAATACACTCCGGAGAGGACGAGTAAATACAAAGTTCCATAGGCAATTACTGCCATTCCGGCTGCCCCGGCAATACTGTGTGCCGCGCCCCCGTGAGTAAACATATACAATGGAGGCCGTTTTGAAGAGACCAGGTGGAAGATCAGATCGGCATCAGGTATAACTGCACCCAGTATTCCAAAAGGGATCAGTGCGGGTGCCCCGATTACGGCGAGCAGGGAGGCAGCCAGCAGTGCATGCGTGATACTGTCCACGGATCATAGGTTATCCCCTTGTATATTAATCATAGACAGGTAAACCCGGGATTCATTTGGGCATTACAGGCATCCCTCCTGGAAATAGCCAGCCAATTTAGAATTGAAGGGGGGCTCATACCCCTTCGTCTCTGGGTATCATCAGGAAATTTTTTATCGGGGAGGTCATCTGTTGTTCATAGCCGGATATTATTTGAAACGTGGTATAGCGTTTCATAACTTTTTAGGTATACGATACCAATTTTTTTATTTCCTGAATGCTGAATAGTACGTAGATAAACGGAGTCCTATCGTGTGTATTGCAATTCCCGCTGAAGTAATAGAAATTAAGGAAGGAAATATCGGTGTCGTAGATTTTGGTGAATTAAAACAGGAGATACGTCTTGACCTGGTCGATGTTGAGGTTGGGGAATTTGTACTGATCCACGTTGGCTTCGCCATACAAAAAATGTCAAGGGAAGAAGGACTCGAGACACGTAACCTGTTTCGCGAAGTATATTCAGCCATGGAACAGAAACCCCCGGTAACCCTTTAAATTCGTATTTTTCTCCATCTAAATTGTGCATTGCATTTTTTGTAGTCTTTTATGGTAGTATACGGGTACAGACAGGTAGGAAAAGGTACCGCTACTCCGGTTCAGGTGTGACCTGACAGCCATTCGATGAATAATTGTCAGTACCGGTTGAACGCTAGACTAATATAGATGGGGCAAATATAGGAAAGAGAAAACACCTTCTATCATCAGTACTATTTCCCCGGGGATTTCCAGGGTGTAAAAAAATGGCAGGGAAATCAGGAATAATCTTTGAACTTGGCGAGAGCGGCCTTCTCTTACCTGAAATGGTAAATGCCGGGCTAACCGCGAATGACCAGGTAAAATATTTTTTCACCCTCCTGCAGACGGCACAGGTACATTCTGATCATCCGGATCTTGAATGTACAAACCTGTCGAGGGAACGCGAAGCTACCGGCATAGAATCTGATATCTTCGATCATGTCGTGCCTGGGACAAAAAAGACCGGGCCTCTGTTGTACCAGGTACCGGAACTCGTTCCTATTCTTGCCGAGGTCAAACGTTGTTTCCATGTGATGCAGCTCCCTGTTGCTAAGAATGGCCTCCCGGAAGCGGAAGACTTCGATAAGAGGATGAACAAGCTCCTTAAGGAATTGCCAGACTCTCATGAAGATACTATAAGTGGCAGGGTTATTGAGGATATTACCCGGGGTGACCCAGGCGGACCGGACAGCCTGCATCTCCTCCTGATGGACATGCATAAGTCGTTAAACAATCTACAGAAACTGATATCAACTGAAAACATCGCTGGTGCGATGACCTATAACCTCCAGGAGCAGGATAAAGGCCATGTTCTGGCATTTATGTCGGGAGTCAACAGGACTGCACCGCTGAAGTTCGATCACCCCGGTCTTGGCACAACGGCTACAAGGACAAATGGCAGACTGGTCCTCCAGAATGACATCGGGTTGACCGATGCGCACGTCCTTGTCATCCATGTTGAACAGGCGCAGATCAATATCACATATACCGATATCCATATGCCCCGCCTGCAGTTTTTCCAGGGGTTATTTGATTCCTGGAATATGACCTGGGAAGACACACGCTCGAGAAAAGGTGGTGCAACCTTCGAAAAAAGACTTTTTCACCTTTCGATGGGAAGTTACCTTACGAAGGACGAGGAAGAACAGAGGAGATTTCTGGAATTTCTTGGGTCGAGGATAGTTTTTCTGATCGACTGGAACCGGGCGAGAAAGCGGTTACGGAGTTTCCTGCCAAATAAAGACTGTGTCACCGTGCTCAGGTGGTCAGCTGAACATGAAGTCGGGCATGTCGGGTTCCATCAGCTCGGTGGAGACAAGCTGATCTATGACGGGCTTGAAATGGCGGCCAGGATCCCGTTACGATATGGTGAGCCCCTGTACCAGATACTTGGGAGGGAGAAGACCATTGAGTATTTCCAGTGGGTTTTTAATGCAGCAGCGAAAGGACTTCTCGCAAATCACTCAAGGTTACTCATCCAGGACGAAATTAAAGCAGAATTACTCAGGTACTTCCATTCTGCGCACGAGAACCTGATGGAAATCTGTGAACAACACGCAACTCTTACCGTTGAAGTTGCCATGGTTGTCAGGGACGCACTCCTTCATATACAGAGAAAGGAAAACAGCCAGTTTAACGAAAGGACGGCACGGCGTGCAAAAATCTGGGAGAGTGAGGCGGACAACCTCGTCTCAAAAGTACGGTCGCTTTCACTCCGTTTCGAAGCTGCGCGGGAATATACCGAGCTGATAAACGTGGCAGATGATGCACTCGATTTTCTTGAGGAGGCAAGTTTTTTCACGACCCTTGTCCCAAGGAGCACCCATTCTGAAAAGATGTTACAGGAACTCGTCATGCTTGGGGAAATTGCGGTAAAAGGGAGCCAGGGATATTTGAAAGCGGTGATTGCATCCCAGTACATGCATAAAGGATACAGCCGGGAAGAGATGCAGGACTTCATCCGGGCAATCGACAGCGTGATCAGCATGGAACGGGAAGCAGACGAGGCACTCAGAACTACCGAGAGGGTGATCCTTGCAGAAACAACCGATTACAAGGAATTATTGGTATTCTTTGAAATCGCACGAATTATTGAGGATTCAACGAATTCCCTGATGAAAGCCGCCTTCGTATTGAGGAACAATATCCTCGAGAGTCTGAACTGGTAATTATGACAAATGACTTATCGCCGCGTATTGTCTTTTTCGGGCCTGGGATGAGGGCAGATATACCTCCTGAAGACTTTGGGAATAAGGCCGCGGGCCTTGGGACGATGTCCTCGCTTGGTATGCCCATACCCCCGGGTTTTGCATTAAATGTTTCAATATGTGAAGATTATTATAAAAACGGGATGAAGGTCCCATCTGCTCTCCCGGAACTGCTCCAGGAAGGGATCTCTTACCTTGAACATGCTACCGGTCTCCAGTATGGCAGTGGACGTAAACCTCTCCTTGCCTCGGTCAGGTCGGGGGCCCCGGTATCGATGCCTGGTATTATGGACACCATTCTTAATGTAGGGCTGAACCATGAAACGATACGGGGCCTGATTTTTCTGACCGGGAATCCCAGGTTTGCCTGGGACTCCTACCGCCGCCTCTTCGAGAACATGGCCGAAATCGTTTTCCGCCAGAACCCACACGAGTACCGGGCACTTTTGTCAGAAATAATGGAGGAAGAAGGAATAACTGAGGTGGTTGAAATGGATTCATCCAGCCTTAGGAAACTGGCCTTTCAATACCAGCGATTGTTTTTTTCTTTCGAAAACTCTGATTTCCCGGAAGATGTGAAAACACAGCTCCTGATCTCTTCAATTGCCGTCCTCCGCTCATGGACAAATCCGAGGGCCGATTCATTCCGACGGTTGAACCCGGTACATAACCTTCGTGGTACCGCTATCACCATACAGGCAATGGTATTTGGGAATATGGGGCTGAATTCCGGTGCCGGAGTCGTGTTTACCCGGAATCCCTGGAGCGGAGAGAATGAACCGGTAATTGATTTTAAGTTCGGTGCACAGGGGGAGGATGTTGTATCCGGTAGCCAGTCTGCCACCACACAGGGCGAGTTAAAAAAATCAATGCCTTCTGTTTACGAGGATCTCAGGCAGATAGGGAGAACAATTGAATCGCATTTTCATGATATGCAGGACATGGAGTTTACGGTCCAGGATGGGAAACTCTACATCCTGCAGACACGTAACGGAAAACGTTCCCCCCTGTCTGCAATCAGAATCGCTGTTGATTTGTGGCGTGAAGGGATAATCACGCCAGAAGTCGCATTATCACAGTTAGAGGGCCTCGATCTCGAATCGATTAAAGTCCGTTTTGTTTCTACCTTGGACTACCCGATTGCAACCGGAACATCGGCGTCCGGGGGCGTAGCGAGCGGAATTGTGGTATTAACACCTGAACGGGCCTTAAAGGAATCTTTTTCAGGACCGGTGATCCTTGTCAGGGAGACCGCATCAACTGAGGATATCGAAGGGATAGGGGTCGCTTCGGGGTTGCTGACAGCGAAAGGAGCACGAACCTCGCATGCAGCCGTAGTGGCACGACACATGGGGAAGGTCTGCATCGTGAATTGTGCAGGCCTGGAGATAGACCTCTCCTCCAACAAATGTCACCTGGGCGGTCAGGTACTCAGGGAAGGGGATACTATTTCACTGGATGGGAATTCCGGGTCAGTATACACCGGGGTTGTCGGCACCACCTACGAAAAACCAGGGGAGTTACTGGATATTGTCCATGCATGGAAAACATCACGGTTGGATGACGACACGGCGGGTTACCATTAACCGGTGAAAACGGGCTATGTCTTTCCCCAATTTCCATGATGGTATATCACTAATTATGTGATTGCGGTTCAATGAGATGTGGGAAACCCTGCAGATGAAGGTGCCTTGGGAATTTCTATCACAATATCGTAACCCCGGGTCCTGCCCGGTCCGGAAAACTGTTTTCGACTGTATTCACCTGCAGAAATCCAGACTTATTAAAAATACCATAATATATTAATCTAACAAGAAGAATGGGTGTCTACAGGTGATTCTTACGAAACTATCGTATCTGGTAATTCTTACCCTTATCATCGGGATGATGACAATTGGTTTTGTATCGGCTGAAGTTCTGCCAGTTGAAAATATTGGTGGTGGAAAGGGTTATTATGATATTTCGTCTAATCCGGAAGGTGGGACGGTTATCTTTGATGGAAGTAACAGGGGGACGACGCCCGTTAACGTCGAGGTGAGTACCTCAGGAACACCCGGGCACACCATCAGCATCTCCAAAGCCGGGTACCGGACGTATACCGATTATCTGACAGGTAACCCTGGCGAGGGACAAACAATCAGTATTAATGCCGATCTTCAGTTTATTCCCGTTACTGAACCGACCACCCTGCCCCCGACTACGATAATTGGCGGAGGAAAGGGGTATTATGATATTTCATCTAATCCTGAAGGCGGGACGGTCATCTTTGACGGGAAAAACAAGGGGGTTACGCCCGTTACCGTTGAAGTGAGCAGTTCCGGGACTCCCGGTCATACCATCAGCATTTCAAAAGAAGGGTACCGGACATGGAGCTCGAATGAGCCCGGTAACCCATTCGAGGGAGAAACAGTCCATGTTGATGCAGACCTCGTGTTTATACCGATAACTCTTCCTCCGACGCCAATAGGTGGCGATAAGGGGTATTATTATGTTACATCCACTCCAAGCGGTGGATCTGTCACCCTTGACGGGACGAACCAGGGGCCGACCCCCATAAATCTTGAGGTAAGTTCCACTGGTACGCCGGGCCATACCATCGGTGTCGCGATGCCCGGGTACCAGTTCTGGAGCCAGTATTACTCTGGGAACCCGCCTGCGGGATCGACGGTATATGTCAATGCCATGCTGTCTCCATCGTACCAGGCTGGCAACATCCAGGTGGGTTCTTCCCCTTCCGGTGCCTACGCAGTCCTTGACAACGGTCAGAACACGCTGGTCACACCCGGGACATTCTCATCGGTTTCGGTCGGATGGCATAATGTCCGGGTTACAGCCGCAGGGTACCAGCCCTTTTCACAGGACGTTCAGGTAAACTCGGGCGGTATCAGTTCTGTCTTTGCCAACCTTATCCAGAACTCACAGCAGGGTAGCATTTCGGTCAGCTCAACACCGAGCGGGGCGGGTCTCTATGTTGATACGATTTACCAGGGAGAAACAAATAAGATCGTCGGTAATCTTGCAGCAGGGACCCACACAGTGAGTCTTAAAAAAGCAGGGTACCAGACCTGGACAACAAAATACACCGTTTATTACGGCCAGACTACGTATGTAAGCGCCCAACTTACCCCGGTCTCGAACCCGACAACTGGTGACCTCGAAGTTATATCGGCCCCTGCTGGTGCAGCGGTATATGTTGATACTGATTACCAGGGGATCACATCACCAGGAAACACCCTGGACGTTGTTGCGCTGTCACCTGGCACTCACACCGTTGTTGTAAAAAAATCAGGATACCAGGATTATACGACAACTGCAACTATCCGTCCAGGACAAACGGCACAGGTATCGGCAACACTGGTACCTTCGGGGCAACCCTCCAGCACGGCGAGTATACAGATCTCGTCAGACCCAAGTGGTGCTGATGTGCTGATCAATAATGCTTACATTGGCATCACACCATTAACAGCCCAGAGCGTGCAACCCGGTTCTTCCACCATCAAACTTTCCCTGGAGGGATACAATCCGTATTCAAGCACGCTACAGATTACTGCGGGCCAGGCACTCCAGATAAATGCGGCACTGTCTCCCATTGCAACACCCACGACGAAAGCCCCGGCAAGTCCATTCGGGGCGATACTGGCAGTGGCAATTATTGGTATCATTTCGGTTGTGGGGTTCAGACGAAAAATGTGATGAAACCGTTTAACGATTCAATCGGCCTTATTGAAATCCAGGATAGTAAAAAAAAGGGCTCTGTAGAAACACACATGAACGGGTGTTCACACCCCAACCATGAAAATGCCTGTTTCAAATCTCTTTAGATTACGGCTCGTTCGGACATTTTCATGGGAAATCCTAAGCGGAATAAAAAAGTTAACAGAACTGCTCAGTCAGGAGGGGGTTTCCCTCACTCCTTGTCCCACCCCCGATAAGATATTCTTTTGGCAGGGTTCAACTGCAGGACTCTAAAAAATTTCAGAGAATTAAAGGCCATTTCTTATCCAAACCGGGGTCGCCAAAGCGACGGGGCGGAATCCCGGGAGCGTGACGAAATTTTGGAATTACCAATCTGCAATATAGATTTGGGAGGATTTCTACAGAGCCCAATTTTCAAAAAAAAATCTAACCATGTTTGGTATGTCATGGATGCTGCTATGGGGATTTCTAACAGTATGTCAGAATCTTATATCACTCCGTGCCCTTAAAATAAACTGATTTTATTGTAAAGTGAAAGCCTAATCAGAGCAATTACACTATTTGATGCTGTTATTTCATCATGTCATCAATCCGGTCTAAGGCACTTGTCTCCAATTGGACAATTATATGAGGCTATTTGTGGATTTAAAGCGCAATATCTACATTTTTTATACTAATCTTTCGTATTAGTAACCCTTCCCATCGGTGATGGGTTGACAATAGGTGTTGAAACTTATTGATGATATGGGGTGATGGTGCAAACCGGAGCAAGGTTTCATTAATAAACGAGCTGCCTTCCGGTATTGAAGTGTTCGCAGATCCGCTTATCTTCAAGGTATTCTATAACATGATAGACAATGCGGTGCGATATGGCGGTAAGATAACGACCATCCGGTTTAGTGTCGAGGAATCCGGCGATGAAGATGTCATTATTTGCAAAGACGATGGTGATGGCATCCCCATTGATGAGAAGGAGAAGATTTTCGAGCGGGGATTTGGGAAAAACACTGGCCTTGGCCCTTCTCTCTCCAGGGAAATTCTCGACATAACCGGTATCGCGATCATCGAAAACGGTAAACCAGGCAAAGGAGCACGGCTTGAGATGACGATGCTGAAAGGGGCGTGGCGATAACATTTCCTAGGCTTTTTAAAGCATCCTGAACGGGATAAGGAGCAAAGGAGGGCCTATTATTGGTAGAATCGGGATAAAATCGCTGTAAATAGTAGTATCCGGTACCATAGGAGAAAGGGGGCTAATGCGGGCGATTTAAAGGAATAATAAGGGATTAAGTCAGGCATGATTGAGTAATATTACCCATATTTAGAAGGTTTTCGATAATTCGGGGGGAATTTGGGTTATTTATATGGATATATGTGGACTTGAGTCCGCCTCTTATCAATCGATCAACACACTCGAATCAAAAGTTATTTATTAGGCGATAGGTATTTATATGGAAATCAGATATGTAACCCATGTGATATACCATGGAGAAAAAAATACTTGCGATTATTGGAGTCCTCATAATAATCGGAGTAGCAATCATTTCCGGGGCATGGTATCTGCAGCCGGTTCCACAAACATTTACCGGCACCACTGAATCAATAACCATCGCTACGCTACCGTCTGAATATTCAATGCTCCTTTGGGTTGCAGAAGACAAGGGCTTTTTTGCTCAGAATGGTCTCAACGTTACCCTGAAAGAATATAGCAGCGGTTCATCTTCGCTGAAAGCCATATCCACGAATGACGCAGATTTTTCGGTTTCATCCGAGTATGCTTTCATAACCCAGGTGCAAAACGGCGCTGATATCCAACAGATAGCAACTATCGACAAGGCCGAAAATGAATATCTGATCGCACGAAAAGACAAAGGGATTTCAAACGTTTCAGATCTGAAAGGAAAAAAGATCGGGGTCATCAGAAACGGTGCAGCCGAGTTCTACCTTGGGAGGTATCTCTATCTTCATGGGATCAACCTGGATGAGGTCACCATTGTTAATGAACAATTTGCACAATCAGTAATATCCATGAATAATGGTACCATCGATGCCACCCTGTTGCCAGAACCCCAGGCATATACTATTCAGAATAACCTGGGGAATAATGGAGTTTCCTGGCCTGCCCAGAGTGGCCAGATGCTGTTCATGGCAATATCCACCTCAAGGAATACCATTGACAAGAATCCTGAATTAATCGTCCGGCTGTTACATTCCCTGCACCAGGCTGATGAATTCGTCCTGACGCACCCCGAAGAAGCGAAAGCGATTGTGCAGAAGAAGATGAACTACGAACCGGCATACCTGGAAAAGATCTGGCCAGAGCACCGGTTCATGCTTACACTCGACCAGTCACTCCTCGTTGCAATGGATGACGAGACCCGGTGGATGATGAAGAACAATCTCACCAACGCGAGCGTGGTGCCTAATTATCTTAATTATATCTATACAAGCGGCATGAGCACGGCAAAACCTGAATCCATGAATATCATCATACGGTGAGGTGATTGAACCATGAAACTTCGCACACAGTTCACCATTCTCATGGTAATTTCCTTTACAATATTTCTCCTTATCGGAGTATCCGCCTACTATACAAATCAGCAGATTGCCAGGATTAATGAGCAGGAACAGATTGCCAGCAACGTTGTAAAAGGTGCATACCAACTTAGTTATTTATCCAACGATTACCTGTTTCACATTAGAGAGACCCGGCAGAACCTGCAATGGGAATCCAAATACATCGGTCTTTCTGATGACATTGCCCGACTTAATCCTGGCACTCCGGAACAGCAGGCACTCGTTGACCAGATTAAAGGGAACCAGCAGCGACTTAATGACGTATATACCCAGTCTGTTGTAACCATCGAAGCCTCGCAAAAAAGTGTACCGGGAAAACTTGTTGATCCTGAACTGGTGCAGGTAGCATGGAGCCGGTTTATTGTCCAGAACCAGGGCATGATCTTTGATGCATCACAACTATCGCAGGTATTGCAGGAGGAATCAGACCAGTTGCAACGTACCAATACCACCATTATTTTTACACTGATTGGGTTATTCCTGGTCATTCTGCTCGTAATATTCCTATTTTTTAACCGGAGAGTCCTTGATTCAATCTCTTCATTACAGGAAGGAACCAGGATAATCGGTTCCGGAAATCTGGAATACAGGATCGAGCATAAAGATGACGATGAGATCGGAGAATTATCTGATGAATTTAACCGGATGACTTCGAATTTAAAGAGTGTCACCGCATCCAAAACTGATCTCGAACAGGAGATTGCCGAACGTAAACGGGCTGAACAGGAACTGCAAAACTCCCTCTCATTCTTAAACAGCCTGATTGACCAGAGTCCGCTGTCGATGTGGATAGCTGATGAGAAAGGCACACTCATCCGCATCAACAAGGCATGTTGCGATCTGTTCTCCCTCACCCCGGCGGAAGTGATCGGAAAATACAATATATTCAGTGATAACCTCATTCTGGAGCAGGGTTTTTTACCACTGGTACGGGACGTTTTTCTTAAAGGTCTGACTGCAAACTTCCAGATTATCTATGATACTCAAAAGCTTAAAAACCTGGAACTGGAAAGACCGATGTCTTTCATCCTCGATGTCACAATATTCCCAGTAAAAGACACCCGTGGAAAGATCACCAATGCAGTCGTCCAGCACTTCGATATAACCGAACGCACACGAGTGGAAGCTGCGTTGCAGGAAAGCGAACTAAAATTTCGTGATACGATAACATCCCTTGATGAAGGATATTATAGCTGCACAATGGACGGGCTGTTAATTGACCACAATCCGGCATTCAACCGGATTCTCGGCATTGACATCGCGAAGGATATGAAAGGCGCAAAATTACCGGAATTCTGGCAGAATCCGCATGACAGAAAGGAATACCTGAACGAGTTGATGTCACGGGGATTTATCAGGAACTACATAATCGGTGCAAAGACAATCAATGATGAGAAGAGAGTCTTTCTGGTAAATTCCCATCTCGTAAAAGACGAGACAGGCAAGGTGATGAGAATTGAAGGGACGTTTACAGATTTCACCGACCGTAAACGGGTGGAGGAGGAACTGAAAACGAGCGAGGAGAAGTTCTCCACGGCGTTCAAGACCTCGCCGTATGCCATCACCATTACCCGTTTCGTTGATGGACGTTTCATCGAAGTCAATGATGCCTTCACGCCCTTTACCGGCTTTACCATTGAAGAAGCGTTGTCCGATTCATCAGTCGGCCTTTCGCTCTGGGCTGATCCGGAAGACCGGAACCGTGTGATCGCCGACCTGCGCGAAGGCAGGGCTGTGAACGGGCGGGAATTCCAGTTCCGGAAGAAGAACGGCGAGCTGATGACCGGCCTCTTCTCAGCACGGATCATCAAGCTTGGCACTGAACCCTGCATTCTCTCAAGCATCAGCGACATCACCGAACGCAAACAGACAGAAGGGCAACTTCTCTTAAAGAATAATGTATTTGAGTCATCGATAGCTGCCAACAGCATTGCCAACAATCAGGGAATAATTACCCATGTGAATCCGGCATTCCTTATACTCTGGGGGTATCAAACACAAGAGGAGGCTATCGGAAATTCTGTGAGCAGTTTCTTTGCACATGAAGAGGATGGCGCACAAGTGCTAGAGGCGCTGAACACGCTCGGGCGTTGGGAAGGTGAATTCCTCGCAAAAAAGACTGATGGTTCAACATTTATATCGCAGGGTATTGCAACGGTTATCGGAGACGAGAAAGGAGAACCGATCGGGTATCAGTCCACCAATCTGGATATCACGGAGCGCAAGCGGGCTGATGAGGAACTGGCCCGGTCGAACAGGGAACTCCAGCAGTTTGCGTACGTCTCATCCCACGATCTCCAGGAACCCCTGCGCATGATCTCGAGCTTTGTCCAGCTTATCGAAAAACGGTATAAAGGAAAACTGGACAAGGATGCCGATGAATTCATCGCGTATATTGTGGAGGGAACATCGAGAATGCAGCGCATGATCCAGGACCTCCTCATATTTTCCCGGGTGCAGTCACGGGGTGCCGAGTTTGCTCCCGTTGATATCAACCAGGTGTTTGAAAAAACGGTCTTCTTCCACCAGATAATGATTACGGAGGCAGGCGCATTAGTAACCAAAGATGACCTGCCAACGGTGATGGGGGATGAGACCCAGTTGAGCCAGCTCTTCGGGAACCTGATCGATAATGCCATTAAGTTCCGGAGGGCAGAAGAAACCCCCAACGTGCATATTTCTGCACAAAGGAAGGGAAACAACTGGGAATTTTCCGTACAGGACAACGGGATCGGGATCGACCCCCAGTATTTTGACCGGATATTTATTATTTTCCAGCGATTGCACTCAAGAGAAGCGTATGAGGGAACGGGCATCGGTCTTGCAATCTGTATGCGCATCGTCGAACGCCATGGCGGGCGGATCTGGGTGGAATCAGAACCCGGGAGGGGTTCACTATTCCATTTCACCCTGCCCGCCGTGAAATGAGAGAGGTGGTACCATGAAACAGGTAAGTGGAACGAAACAAGTGGAAATCCTTCTGGTAGAAGATAACCCGGCAGACGTTCGTCTGGTCAGGGAGGCACTAAAGGAGAGCAAAATCCTCAACAACCTCAGCGTCGTGGTAGACGGTGTCGAGGCGATGGATTTCTTAAGGAAAATCGGGAAGTATGCATCCTCGGTTCGACCCGATCTGATCCTCCTTGACTTAAACCTGCCAAGGAAAAACGGCCGCGAAGTGCTTGCCGAAGTAAAATCTGATGAAAAACTCAAGAGGATCCCGGTTGTGATCATGACCGTATCGGATGATGAAAAAGACATTCTGATCAGCTATAACAGCCATGCCAACTGTTACATCAAAAAGCCTCTGGATTTCGATCAGTTCAACCAGGTGGTGCATACCATCGAAAACTTCTGGTTCACCATTGTCTGCCTTCCTCCAGGTGGTAAAGGGGAAAAATAAGTATGAAAGTTCTGGTCATTGAGGATAACAAGGCGGATCAACGGTTACTCCAGGAAATGTTCCGCGACATGAATATGCCGGTATTTGAGCTGGTATTCGCGGAGAATCTCACGAAAGGGATTGCGTTCCTTGACTCTGATATCGGGGTTGTCCTTCTTGATCTGGGGCTCCCTGAAAGCCAGGGGCTCGATACATTCCTGCGATTAAAAGAGCACGCGGAAAACATACCGGTCATTGTACTCACTGGACTTGATGACACCAGCATCGCGCTCAACGCCCTGAAAGAGGGGGCACAGGATTATCTGATTAAAGGCTTGATCTCTCCCGAGATCTTAA
>CAIKOD010000005.1 GCA_903828975.1 uncultured Methanomicrobiales archaeon
CTCGTCGGGATCATCGCGATTATCGCCTGGGCGCTCCGGATGGGATTTTTAGTAAACCTGATATCCGGGCCGGTACTGAAGGGATTCCTTGCCGGGGCCGGGATAGTAATCATCGCTTCACAGATCCCGAAACTTCTTGGTATTTCCGGTGCCCCCTCAGATTTCTTCCCAAAAATTGTGTATATCCTCCAGAACCTGGACCAGACAAATATCTACTCACTCACTCTTGGTATTCTCGCAATTGTCGCCATACTGGCAATTGAAAAGAAGTACCCAAGGGTGCCCGGCTCACTCATCATTGTTATCGCGGCCATCATTTTCATGACGTATTCGAGTTTTGTGGAGAAAGGAGTTGAGATACTGGGGTATATCCCCCCCGGCCTCCCAACGATTGGCATCCCTGAGTTCACCGCCGCAGATGTAGGGACCGTGTTTCCCCTTGCGGTAGCGTTATTTATCCTGTCGTACGTGGAGCTCAGCACCATCGCCAAGACCTATGCCCAGAAAAACAGGTACCAGGTCGATATGAACCAGGAACTGCTTGCGCTGGGTGCAGGCAGTGTTGCTGCTGGTGCGGGACAGGGTTTTCCTGTTGCCGGAAGTTTCAGCAAGTCGGCAGTAAATGACCGCAGCGGGGCAAAAACCCCCATGGCCGGGGCAATTGCCGCAGGTGTCACGATCATCGTCGTCCTGTTCTTCACCAGTTTTTTTTACAACCTCCCGGAGTGTGTCATTGCCGCTCTTATCATCGTTGCCGTGGTAAACATGGTAAATATCTTTGAACTTCAACGGATCCGGTCACTCGACAGGACTGAATTTTCAATTGCGATTGTGACCCTGCTCAGTGTGCTGGTTTTTGGGATCCTGCAGGGAGTCATTATCGGAACAGGGCTTTCCCTCGTTGCCCTCCTGTACAGAATTGCATTTCCCCATATGGCGGTAATGGGGAGAGTTCCCGGTACTGAAATTTTCGGGGATATCGAGAGGAAACCGGCAAAGGACCAGGTCCCGGGAGTCCTGATATTCAGGGTGGATTCCCCGGTGCTGTTTGCGAATGCAAGCGTGATCAAGGAACAGATCGATGAACTCATGGGGACAATGGTACCGGCGGTGAAACTGGTGATTCTCGATTTCTATTCCTCCCCGATGCTCGACGTCACGGGAGCAGATATGATACGAGACCTGCTTACAGACCTTTCCCAGAAAGGGATCGAACTCCGGCTTGCCAATACTACCGGCCAGGTCAGGGACCTGATCAGGAAAGCCGGGCTTGTTGAACAGCTTGGAGGAGTTGATGCAACGGATACTATTTCGACCGTTCTGGACGAATGGCAGGCTGGAGGCCACAAGTAACAGTTACTTAATGGCGATTCACAATTTTTTTAAGCAGAAATCGTTTACGTTTTCCGAAAAGGCATTTATCAGATGGTCTTCATTACGTTCGCCGGTGGCCGGCCGGCACGCAGTTCCTGTACCATGAATTTCATCGGTCCGGAAATATGCTCAAAAAACAACTGGTAACCTTCACACAGGTAATTGAGCCCGGGCTCGCCATCCTGGGTCATGGTAAACCGGTTCTTCGGACACTCCCCATTGCAGGCAAAAAGGAACCGGCATTTCCGGCAGAATCCCGGAAGGCCAGCTTTTTTAGACCAGCCAAATTGCGATTGCCGGTGACTGTTCACGAGTTCCCGAACGGGACTCGTCATGATATTCCCCAGCAGGTGGTCACGGTCGACAAAATGGTCGCATGAATAGATATCCCCGTTATGCTCGATCACCATTGACTGCCCGCAGGCAGGGGAGAAGACGCAGATCCCATGGGGCTCCCCGTACCAGTTCGCGAGGGCTAAATCAAAATGCTGGACGTAGACCTGTGCAACATCGTGCCGTACCCATTCATCAAAGACACCGGACAGGAACTTCCCATACTGTACAGGACCGACGGACAAGGGGGTTACGGCACCGCTTTCAGAGGCACGTTGTACAACCGGGATGAACTGGATAAACTGTGCCTTTATCTCATCGCGGAAGAAGCGGTAGACTTCACCAGGATGATCCCCGTTCACTGCATTAACGGTGCACAGGATATTGAAGTCCACCCGGTGCTTTTTCAGGTATGCGATCCCCTTCATCACGCGGTCAAACGTTCCCTTTCCCGCAGCGTCCGTCCTGCAGGCATCGTGCAGTTCCCGCGGCCCGTCGATACTGATACCCACTAAAAACCGGTGTTTCCTGAAAAATTCGCACCATCGGTCATCCAGCAGGGTCCCGTTTGTCTGGATGGTGTTGTTGATCACCAGGCCGGGCTTACCATATCTTTTCTGGATTGCTATCGCCTTTTCAAAAAAATTCCGGCCCATAAGTGTCGGTTCACCGCCCTGCCATGCAAAGGTAACCTCCGGAACGCAGTGTGCCTCTATGGTCTGCCGTGTGTACTCCAGAAGGACTTTATCCGACATGCGGAACCGGCTTTTCGGATACAGCTCTCCCTTCCCTGAGTAAAAGCAGTACTGGCAGGACAGGTTACACCGGGGTCCACCGGGTTTTGCCATGAGATTGAAAGCGGGAAGGCTGCAGGCAGGCATGGTTTATAGAAAGGTCTGGTAACAGATTAAAAATTTGTTTGTTTTTTTCAATATCAAACGGACGGGTACCGGGAGATCGGTGCCGTTTACTGCCGTGACATTGCGATCTTCAGTTCCGCTTCAGTATCGGGGATCAGCTCTCCTGATAAATCCATTGTTACCCGCCTGATCGTACCGGTGAAGGGGAACGCATCGCTGTACTCCTCGGGTGCTGCCGGCTCGCCGCCGTCATAACCGCAGGTCAGCCCCTGCGTCCCGAAGATGTTCAGGACCGAGTAGGGCATGTCGATGTTCGCGACCAGCCGGCGGTTGATGTAGAGCTGGCAGCGGGCCGGCACCCCCCTCCCCTGGGCAACATCGGGTTTGCCGGTCGGCTCGAACTCGTAGCGCAGCTCCACCTCGCCCTCCGGGACCTTCTCGCTGGAATGCAGCCAGAACCTGTCCCGGCCGAGCCAGTTGTACAGGAAGTGGAGCCTCTGGTCCTTGACGAAGAAGGTGTATCCACCGGTGCGGCCGCCATTGGCCAGCAGCACCCCCTCTGCGCCTCCTGACGGGATTACAACATCGGCCGTAATACTCCACGGCCTGTTGTAGGTCTTCGGCGTGGCAGTAAAGGGGACCGACGATCCGCCGGGGTAATAGACAAACCTGTCCCTCGGTTTCGTTATGGTCGGGCGTTCCACGTTGAGGCGTTCCAGGGCGCTGCCATCGATGGGCAGCACCTGGTACTTGCCCGCTTCAGCCCACCACCGTCCGACCATCTCGATCACCTTGTCGCGATGGGTCCCGGCCAGGTTGTGGCATTCGGAGTAGTCTTCGTCTATGTTGTACAGTTCCCAGTCGTGGGCCTCGATATCTGCAAGCACCGTGCCGGGTATGGGGGAGCCGAACTGGCGGCCCTTCTTTGCAGCCTCAGTGAAGCTCGGCCCCGGCCACGGGCAGACCGCCCGCCAGCCGTCATGGTAGATCGAGCGGTGACCGAACATCTCGAAGTACTGGGTGTGGTGATTGCCGGGTGCAGAAGCATCGTTGAAGGTGTGGGCAAAGCTCACCCCGTCGATGGGTGCCTGGGTCACGCCGCGGATGTCCTGTGGCGCCTCCATGCCCAGGGCTTCCAGGACCGTCGGGACGAAGTCGATGATGTGCCCGTACTGGGGCCGCATCTCCCCGCAGGCCCGGATACCCCCGGGCCATGACACGATACACGGATCGGTGGTGCCACCCCGGTACGTCTCGCGCTTCCAGCGGCGGAAGGGCGTGTTGCCGGCATTCGTCCAGCCCCAGGGGTAGTGGTTGCAGGTCTCGACGCCACCCAGCTTGTCGATGACCCTGAGGTTGTCTTCCAGCGTTTCCTTCGCATTGTTAAAGAAGAACATCTCGTTGAGGGATCCCACCGGTCCGCCCTCGGAGCTGGCTCCGTTGTCTGAGATGACGATGATCAGCGTGTTGTCCAGCTCGCCGATCTCCCTGAGGAAATCAAGGATGCGGCCGAAGTGGTGATCGGTGAAGGTGACAAACCCGGCATAGACCTCCATCATCCGGGTAAAGAGCCGTTTCTCGTCCGATGACAACGTATCCCAGACAGGCACGTCGGGGTCGTGCGGTGACAATTCGGTTCCGGGGGGAATGATTCCCATCTCGATCTGGCGCTGGTGGACGATCTCGCGGTACTTGTCCCAGCCCATGTCGAACCTGCCCCTGTACTTGTCCGCCCACTCCTTTGGTACGTGGTGCGGTGCGTGACCGCAGCCCGTGGCATAATACAGGAAGAAGGGTTTGTCCGGTGCGGTGACATGCGCATCCTGGATGAACTCGATGGCCTTTTCGGCAAGGTCCGCGCTCAGGTGGTAGCCGTCCTCAGGTTTTGAGGGCTGCCCGACCCCGTGGTTGTCGTAGACCAGTTCCGGGTACCACTGGTTGGTCTCGCCGCCCATGAACCCGTAATACCGCTCGAAACCGCGGCCGAGGGGCCAGCGGTCATAGGGTCCGGCTGCGGTCGTGTGTTCGGGTGGCGTGAGGTGCCACTTCCCTATGCAGAAGGTGTTGTAACCCTTCTGCAGGAGCATTTCAGAAAGCATCCCCTTGTCGAAGGGCAGGATGCCGTTGTAGCCGGGGTACCCTGTGGAGGTTTCGGTGATCGACGCCAGCCCGATCGAGTGGTGATTCCGCCCGGTCAGGATGCATCCACGCGACGGCGAGCAGAGGGCCGTGGTGTGCATGTTGGTGTAGGTCAGGCCGTTCTTCGCGAGCTCGTCCAGCACAGGTGTCTCGACCAGCCCGCCGAAGGGGGACAACTGGCCGTAGCCGACATCGTCGAGCACGAAGAAGATGACATTGGTTGAACCTTCCCCGGGGTGTTCAGGTTCCGGCCAGGCCGGTGAGGACTCCTCAACAGTGCGCCCGATAACACCCGTAAATGGTGTCCCGTCCTTGTATACCTTGAGTTTTGCCATGGTAATCACACTTTTTTTAAGAAGATTTTTTTATCGAGGTTTTCACTCACTGCTTATGTTCATCAGGGTATATTAGCTATGGGCTGGTTCATTACTGTTCGGGGAAGCATGGAAAAAATGAAAGGTCCTCAATAGTTTTCTCATGACTCTTATGGCTGGTAGTTGCTGGAAGACGCCCGTCAGATTCCCGGTACGCAGCGAAGACCGTTAAAAATCCGTGTAGGGTATCAAAGCCTGTTACCACGGGTCACAATTATTGATATAAAGGGATCGAGCTCCGGCTTGCCAATACAGCCGGCCAGGTCAGGGACCTGATCAGGAAAGCCGCACTTGTCGAAAAGCCTTGAGGAGTGCTCAATTATTTATGCAGATACGGGAAATACCACATTCATAATCTATTGTCTTTACGGTGATCAACAATGGAAAAAACATCTGGTAAGCCGAACGTCACAATTTCAAACAGTGGCTGTGAAATGAACGAACAGGACAAAGCGACCATGGTCATGATGACATTTTCAAACCTGCGTCGTGTCAGTTTCTGCGAAGTCATACTGTGGTGCGGTTATGGCGGGACGTACGGTACATCAGGGCTGAATGACCCAAAAGATTCGTGCCCGGAAGCCCTTTACAAGGGCCTGAGTAATGAGACGCTGGCTGCACAGTACCAGGTAAAGAGTGCCTCCCTCAACCCTCCCCGGGGCCGCAGGATCTGGTTATTGGACACATTGGTGATACCTGCGTCGACGACGGTGCGGGATTTCAACGGCCTCAAGGCACATTACTGGGGGCAGGTGGGGCCGGGACCTGACGGCGAACCGTTGAAACTCGATCCCAGGAAGCTCCAGTATAAGCCACTGTATTTTGAACGTAATTCGGTCATCACCTTTGAAAAAGGGAAACCCGTCTTCCTGCTGGATGACAATGAGGGTACAACATGGGTCTATAAGAACTACACGACCGCTATGGACCCGTCCCTGACATATGAGGACCTTCCGAACCTCGATAAAAGACTTAAGGAACTTCCTGCAGGGTTTAAATTCCGGACCATGAACCTGGATAAGGACCTCGTCATAAAAGCAGTTGACGGGAAGGCACGGATCATGTGGGACGAACTGGGTGGTTCCTGGGACGCACTGGACCCCGGCGTGGCAAATTATGTGCCCTAGAATGGGATCCCCTCCTATTTTTTGGTAGTTATACCCTGAAGTCCGGGTATTTGTTGTAAAAAATGAAGAATATCTGATGAAGGTCTTATAAGGCCGGATGAAACTGGTTAAGTACTACGTTGGTGATGTTTGAAATGGAAAACAGTTTGATGCGACCGGGAGATACAATCAGCCTCGCTGATGCCCGTGAGATTGCCAGGGAGGCCTATATTTTCGGTTACCCGATGGTAGCCAACAACCGTGTCCAGTATACCTACTTTGTCAACCGGCAGAGCCCCGAATTTAAGGCGCCCTGGAACCATATCGCCAACATCCCCCGGGTTTATACGCCGGATGACCGGGCGACGGTGGCACCGAACTCGGACACGCCGTACTCCTTCCTCGGCATGGACCTGCGGGCTGAACCGATCGTGCTGACCGTGCCCCATGTCGATGAGGGGCGTTATTTCAGTATCCAGCTTGTTGATTTATTCACGTTCAACTTCGACTATATCAGCAGCCGGACGACGGGGAACGATGGGGGCCATTTCCTGGTTGCCGGTCCGGGATGGAAAGGGACAATCCCCGATGGGATCAGGAAGGTGTTTCACTCAGAGACAGACCTGGCGATGGCAATGTACCGGACACAGCTCTTTGGGCCTGACGATCTGAATAATGTAAAGAAAATCCAGGAGGGCTACAACGTACAGACGTTGTCAGAATTCCAAGGGAAGCCCGCACCCCGGGACGCTCCCAAAATCAATTTTATTGAACCGTTAACCCCCGAACAACAAAAGACCTCGGCCGAATTTTTCTCGGCCTTAAACTTTGTCCTCAACTTCTGCCCGGTCCATCCTTCGGAGAAGGGGCTCATGGACCGTTTTGCACAAATCGGAGTAGGGGCTGGCAGGGATTTTAATGCAGGGGCACTCTCTCCGGAAATGAGGGGGGCCATCGAGCAGGGAATTGCCGGGGCCTGGGCAGAATTCGCTGACCTCAAAAAGAACCGTTTCGACACCCATGAAGTGGTCTTCGGGGATGTCTACGGTACACGGGAGTACCTGAAGAATAACTATCTCTACCGCATGGCGGGTGTCGTCATGGGCCTCTTCGGAGCATCGAAAGAGGAGGCGATGTACCCGTTATATGCGGTCGATTCAGACGGGGGTGCACTGGACGGGGCAAACCAGTACTCACTGCGGTTCGAGCCGGGCAACCTTCCGCCGGTGAATGCCTTCTGGTCGCTGACGATGTATGACCTCCCCGGGTTCCTCCTGGTAGCCAACCCCATCAACCGCTACCTGATCAACTCCCCGATGCTGCCACAGCTCAGGCGGGATCCCGATGACGGACTGACCCTGGTTATCAGTCACGATCCCCCGGGCAGGGACTGGGAGACAAACTGGCTTCCCGCACCAAAGGGGGCATTTATCATGGCGTTGCGTCTCTACTGGCCGAAAGAAGAGGCGATAAACGGCACCTGGACCGCCCCGGAACTCGTGAGGGATGATCCGTTGACGGGCTGCGAAGAATAAATAAGTCAGGTAACCCATTAAGAAAAAAGAGTGGATGATTATGAGCAACACACAAAACTCCGTTTACGTTGAAAAGGCCCGTGGCTATGCCCAGTGCGAGATATTCCTGATGAAAAACGAGGCCGGGAACCTGGAAGCCCTGGTCTATAACACCACAGGGTTAAACGACTGTCCCCCGGCCAAGTATGATCCGATGGATGCGAAAGTGCTGGCACAAAAGACCCAGTCTGATGTGGTATGGAAGAACCCACGGCGCTTCTGGATGATGGACCACCTGACGTTTTCCATTATCGGCGATCCCCGCGACTTCGACGGCCTCACGTTTAATTTAGCCGCTAAAATGCAGATGCCCCCGGGGTTCGACACAACGAAAGACCAGTCCTCACAGGCATATTCACCGATGAAGATCCACCGTGTCTCCAAATACGAGTTCCTGGCAGGACGGATGGTCTTTATGCTGCGGTCGCCGGATAACCATACGTTTGTCATGCAGACCTACACGAACCACGTTGACCGCAGCCTGACCGAGGACAAACTCCCGGACCTGGGGAAACGGCTGAAACTTGCTGCCGGCTGGCAGTTCAAGGCGAAGACGCTTGACAAGAACCTGGTCATCAATACAACCGGCCTGGCCAACATCGTCCCGGACGACCTCGCGAACATGTACCAGGGCTGCATTGACGGCGTCAACAACTTTGATCCCTGGTAGAGGTTTGATATAAACATTTAGTCTGTAACGGGATGAAAAAAATACGAAGAATTGAATAGTTAATACATCTCCCGTCTCTTTTTATCGTTACCGGATATCGGTTTGGATTTAGTTCTCCACCATCATCCGGTCCGGGAATGGACCCGGGTTTTCTATGACTTCATATCTCCTGCATCCTGGTCGCGTGGCGGGTTGTGCAGGTTTCGTACAAGTATATACCCGCTGACCCCGAGCACCCATACCGGAAAGATCAGGGTTATCCAGGGGGAAATATCGATACTCAGCAACAGCACCAGCGCCAGCACGTATGTCAGGTAAGCCCAGCGACGGCGCATCGTACCGGTCCGGAGCCATATACTCGCCAGTGATATCATGAACACCCCTGCCATGCGGATGGCGTAGATATTGAAGATCTGGTACAGAATCGCCCTGTTGTAGACCAGTAAACCGCTTTGAAAGATAATGTTCGAATCGATCGCATAGCTGCTGAGCACACCTGCGGACAAGGCTGACCCGATGAAGGTTAATGCGAGAAATAACAGGCCACTGCCAAGGAAAACGGTTGCGAAGAGCCGGTCCTCCAGGTCACTGAGCCGGTCGCGGATCACCCCGATGAACCATAAAAATGCGATCCCTGAGTAAGGTATCAGGTTAAAGGCCAGGGCAACTGTTCCTGCAGCTTCTGTATTCAGCCTGGTGAAACCCGCTACGGAATCGCTGGTAAGAGAGAGATTGATGAGCACCATGCTGGTACCGTAGAGCAGGGCAAAGATGATGCCGGCCAGAGCCGCAGACCGGGGTGTCTTGAGCGACTCCCGGTTGAAGGAAATTTTTGTCTCTGTCATACTGTTACTCTCTCAATGTAGCTACATGGGGCGATGAATGACTCCCCTGACCTGAAGAATTTGTTTCTTGGAAAGAGTTCTCCTTATACTATATAAAACAAGGTGATTGTGTAACTCTTGCCCCTAACTTGATGTAAGGGGCGAGTAGAATTACAAATGTGAACTTTACCGATTTCATAAGGATCGCGTCTGATGAAGATAGATCCTTCGAATACTTTTGTAATCGATTAACTACACTATCC
>CAIKOD010000006.1 GCA_903828975.1 uncultured Methanomicrobiales archaeon
AGATCCGATAAAGTTCTCCCGAAAGTGTGGTATGCATGATACCATCCATCCCACATTTAATTAGCCTCTGAAACAATAAGGAAGTCAAATGAAACCGTTCCATATAGCCATTATTTCCCTGGTTCTGATGCTCTGCATCGGGGGAGTGAATGCAGTATCGACCTATTCATATGTATTGCACAAAGTTGGAGAATAAGATACCCGTTCTGACCATCTATTGGTCAGATAAAAACTATAACCACGTTACAGATGCGCGAAGTAATTCCAAGACCGGGTATAGGATGCCTGATCCCTGTTGCACCCTGGTAACACCAATTTTTCATTTTCCCTGGCATCCGTTCCCAAAAGAAGCAGATACCCTGAAGAGGGAACCAGCCTAATTGGTTATAGAGTGTAAATGGGGTTGGATCTCAGGACTTTTTTTACCGATGTGGGAATAGATGTTTTCGCCGAGGTCAGCATTGCAAACCTCCCGGATGCCGACAGAAAATCCGTAGTGCAGATGTTACCGTCAGCCCGATCTGTAATCGTGTTCGGAAAGGAGGTCCCCGTCCAGGCCTACCGGATGACACCACGAGAACAAACCCGGGTAATGCTGCGGATTGCCGGGGAACTGGATAATTCTGCTAAACGTCTTGCCCGGCTCCTGAATATGGATGGCATACCTGCCCTGCCCGTTCCACTCTACCTCCCTGTCAGGATCCAGGATGGGCGGGTGCATGGAGTCGTCCGGTTAAAGAATATCGCAGAAGCCGGAGGGTTGGGATCGATAGGAAAAAGCTCCGTACTTCTCTCTCCACGGTATGGCCCACGATTGTTGTTACTCGGTGTTGTTACAAACCGGTCTGTTTCTGAATATGAACGTAGCGGTGAAACACCGATAAGCTCAGGAACCCCGGGTTCAGGGCTCTGTAGCGGGTGCAGACGTTGCGTTAAAGTCTGCCCTGGGGGAGCGATTGGACCGGATGGTGTCGATGCGTTCCTGTGCCGGACCGTTAGGGCATGGGTACCTCCGTCCCTCGTCCCGGTTGTAAAATGGATGCTGGGACTGCAGATGTTACTTAAATGCGCAGCCCCGCTTGCCCCGTGGATTGCCCGGATGGCATCGATCCGTTGTAGCCTTTGTGTGACGGAGTGTCCCCTGTTTGAGGGGGCCGAAGGAACATGATTAAAAGCGCCGAGGGGGAGATTTGAACTCCCGAGGCGCAGGGCGCCAGTAGCTTTCGAGGCTACCGCCTTCCCGGACTAGACTACCTCGGCAAAAGTAAGTGAGATATTTTTTACCGGATTTCGTATAAGGGTATCGGAATGCGGAGAATTTTAAAAAGATATTTTCCCTGTGAATAATCCCGGGATGTTGATAAATTATTAAAAGAGGGGTTAAAACCTCTGGCTGTTCCGGACTAATGCATTCCGCCGCCGGGTGCCCGGTTCTGGGTAATCATCATGTCATCCACCCGTATGAGCATGATTGCCGACTCAGCCGAACTCTGGATTGACTGGCGCTTCGACCGGGAAGGCTCGATGACTCCCTCCTTTAACATGTCGATAATTTCGCCGTTATAAACATTGAGGCCTGCATTTTTCTGCCCCTTTGCATGGGCATTTTTCAGGTTGACAAGTTTGTCAATCATGTTATAGCCGGAGTTTTCTGCGAGGGTGAGTGGGATCACTTCAAAGGAAGCTGCATATGCCTCAATTGCGAGCTGCACACGTCCCCCGACGGTTGATGCATAATCGCGGATCCTCAGGACGAGTTCTGTCTCGACAGCCCCCCCCCCTACGACGAAGCTTCCATCCTCCATGGTGTCCATTACAACGCGGGTACCATCAACGACAGCACGCTCGAGTTCATCGAGAAGGTAATCTGAGGTCCCCCGGAGAAGAATGGTGGTTGTCTTCGGGTTCTTGCACCCTTCGATCCTGATGATATCGATATCGTCTGATTCTTCAACAAGTTCTGCAGAGCCGAGCACACCCGGGACAAGGTCTTCTGCCTTGTTGACGACCGAGGCACCAAGTGCCCTGGCTGCATTTTTCATGTCGTTTTCAGCTACATCTTCAACTGCGAGGATGCCTGCCTTTGCAAGGTAGAACTGGATCGGGTCTGCGATTCCTTTCTGGCACAGGAGGACATTTGCCCCACTCGAGATAACCGCGTCAGAAAGTTTCTTCAGTGTTTCGCGTTCCTGGAGACCGAATGCATCCATCTGTTCGCTGGAAGTGATCTTGATCTTCGCCTTGACCTGTGTCTTTTTGATCTCGAAAGGACTGGCGACAAGGGCAACCTTTGCCTTCTTGACCCGCTTTGGCATTGCCTCGTTGACACGCGTCTTATCGATAACGATGCCCTTGATCAGCTCGGCATCGTCCATGGAGGCACCTTTCTGCTTCTTGATCATGACATTATCTTCATCGGCCAGCACTTTACCGCCAGTTTTTTCTGCGATTGCCATGACTGCATCAACGACAATTCCGTCGAGTTTCCCCTTTACCGACTCGATTGATTTTCCTGTCATCGCAGTATCAGCGATCTTCAACAGAGTCTTCCGGTCAAAGGGGTCGACCTTGATTGAGAGGTCTTTTAAGATTTCAAGGGCCTTTTCCATCCCTAACCTGTACCCCTGGGCAATGACTGTCGGGTGGATTTTTTTGGCGAACATCAGTTCTGCCTGCTCCATAAGTGCACCGACAAGTACCACGGCGGTTGTCGTCCCGTCGCCTACTTCATCGTCCTGGGCCTTTGCTACCTCGATTACCATCTTGGCGCCGGGGTGCTGCACTGAGATCTCCTGCAGGATAGTGGCGCCATCGTTTGTGATCACCACATCGCCTGTAGAACTGACCAGCATTTTGTCCATTCCACGTGGGCCGAGAGTTGTCCTTACGGCACCTGCAATGGCCTTTGCTGCAACTATATTGGAGCGCTGGGCCTCATGGCCACGGTTTCGCTCTACATCCTGTCTAAGAATTATAATCTGTTGTCCGGCTAGCATAGTGAATCCTTCAATGTGGTAAAAAGATGGAATTGAACTTCTATATAAGTGATTCTATATAGGAATTCGATATGTTACCCCTTCAGTCGATACGCGAGATTTTGAAGAGACTGTACACCGGGACTCCGTCGACATCGCTGATACCGCGCTTGTCAAATATTACAAGGATTGCGGTCGGGGTTGCCCCATGCTTTCTTAAGTATTTTACCATCTCCCTCATGGTATTCCCTGATGTAATCACATCATCAACGATAATACATGATTCCCCTTTGACGGTGGCAAAATTTCCGCTGATAGACCCGACCGGTTTTTCGCTCGAGCTCTGTTTTACCGGGTGATAAATTGCAAGTTTTGCCTCCAGCGATGCAGCCATCAGGGTAGCAAGGGGAATTCCCGAAAGTGCTATCCCCACGATTACTGCCGGCTGGTCCTCTGCTTCACATGAGCAGGTGGATGAAATGCCATGGGCGCACTGGAGCCTTGTAAGCATCATACCGGCCATCGCGGTAAGGAGCGATGCTTCCCTGCTTACGCTGGTCCAGTCAATGTGCACATCTTTTGGGATGTCTGTACCTTTCGCCTGTGTGAGGAGCCAGGTCACGGTCTCCATTGAGAGTGAAAGTTCATCAGCTATCTGGCCCGGGCTATGACCTTCAGAGAGGAGTTCTTTTGCCTTTCTGATCAGCTCTTCGAGGGATGACATGAACAGAGGTAAACAGCCATCTATTTAAGTTTTCTTTTGATGAGTGAGCCGCAGACAGGACATTCCCCGGTCTTTGGATAATAACGCCCGCATCCTGAACAACGGAACTTCCAGACCCTCGCTCGCGCAGACCGCTGGTGAATCGGTATGGTCGTAATCCCCAGCTTCCGCGCGACATTCTGTACCGCAAAATCATCAGTGATAATCGTGCCATTCAGTTCGAGTGCAAGGGATATCAGGTCAAAATCAGTCGGTGAGAGGACTGATACATCACCTGTCCGGCCTGCCGCCTCTTGTACACGTCCCAGGTATTCCGGACCCGGTTGCCTCACAATTAGCCCTGATGCGAGGAACACCTCGTACCGGCATTTTGAACGCAGGTCAATGAGTTCTGCCACAACTGAATAAGTTGTATATGCAGGCAGCTCAACGGGAAAATCAGAAAAAAACACTGACGCGTCAAGGATTGGTATCATGTGAAGAAAACAGCCCCCTTATGGCGTTCCACCGTTACCTGGTGACCGAACAGGGCAAGGACCGAGCACACGGAACGAGCGTGGGCGGAACATTCCGTGGCAGTATAGAACCCCCCGTACTGGGCGAGATAGATGAGGAGCTGATCGGCAAGGTGCACATCGATTGACCCCTGTTTGTTCAGTTCGTCCCGCAGTCGCCTGGCTGCAACCTCTCCTACTTTTTCTGCAGGCAACCCTCTCCTGCCTATTGCCGAGGACCCTTTCCAGCCGCATAGTATGGTGACCGAACTCCCTTTACCCGGTCCGGGCCTGATATCGTGATGGATCTGAACGGTATCCCCGATATCCCCAAGGTGTGTCCTTGCGGACTCTGCCTGCCTTTCTGCAACATGGGATGGAAGGTGCGACGAACATGAGAAAAGTTCGGGCCCTGGTACCTCTGGTGTCGCCGGATTAAGAGGTAAGAGTTCCACAGGTTTTTGGACTTCTAACCTTACCTGCCCCCCACCCTCCGGATAATAACCCCTGTTAATGATGGTCATTTTCAAAGCAGCACCGTGTTGTTCGAGGAAATTCAGGTGAAGGTGCTGCACATAGTCTATTGTCGGGCTGTTTTCAACCTCAGTCCCCCCTGTGATAGTCACACTTCCCCCTACCCGGAGAGCAACGGGCAGCCATGCCTGGATCACGAGAGGAATACTTCCGGCAGTACCGATGTCAATATGGATATCCTCCCGGACGGGATCCCCGGGTATGAATACTATCCTTGTGCTCCCGGTACCAAGGCCCTCGCAACGGGCATGGCATATTTTTGCTACAGACCGTATAGCAGCAATATGCTGGGCTCTCAGGCCGGGTCTCTCTCTACCAGCCCGTATGGTATTTATAGTGACAGGTGTCTTGGTTATTGCCGATAGTGCAACTGCAGTACGGACGATCTGACCTCCACCTTCAAGGACTGACCCGTCAATGGTTAACATTCCGATAGTGCCTTCGATATAATTCCCGCGGATGATACCTCACTGCATGCTCTCTCGATGGTATCGCTGCAGATTACCGATTTTATCCCCGCTGCCGCAAGGTGGGTATAAGCGCCACCGGTAAACACCCCGTGAACGCAGGCCGCATGCACACTTTTAGCTCCCTGTTCGTATAGCATCCCTGCAGCGGCAGCAATAGTCCCGCCCGTGGAGATGATATCATCCACGATTACCACATCCCTTCCTGCCGTCCGGAGGTTCTTCGGGTCCATCCGTACCGCTTCTCCGGATATCCGGGTTTTCTCCAGGTGGTCAAATTCCCAGTTACCTGATCCTGCGATTTGTTCGGCGAAATAACGGGCCCCGTCATCGGGTGCAAGGATGATGGGATTTGAAAATTCTGACTTGAGGTATATACCGATATCGTTCCCCAGGGAGACATTGACGGTTGGGAGCCCGAAATGCCGGAGTACATCTTCATCATGGACATTCACCGTGTAGATACAGCTGACACTATTAGCTACTGCCCTGGCTATTGCACGGGCACTTAATGGCTCACCGGGGTGGAATTGTTTGTCCTGCCGGGCATACCCCATATAAGGAATTACGAGCCGGTTCTCCGATTCGCTGCATGCATCGATGAGAAGCAGCAGCTGGACGAGTGCATCGCTCCCGGTAACCGAACCCACGATGACCAGTTCATCATCGAGGGCTCCCGTTTTCAGATATAATTCACCGTCTGGAAATTTCGAGAACTTTACGTCCACAAGGCCCACACCAAGCCGTTGTGAGATTCTTGCACCAAGAATCTGCGAATACTCCGTACTGATAACCTTCATCCCATGCTACCTCATGCTGAAAGTACTTAAACTAGCATGAAATAATTATACCAGTACTTACGCGTGAGAAAGAGGTAAA
>CAIKOD010000007.1 GCA_903828975.1 uncultured Methanomicrobiales archaeon
AGGTGTCCGACTGATTGGATTGATTCATCATCAAATCCATCAATTATGGGCATATTTTAGATTTCTAACTCAAGGTACAAAGATCTTGCGGTAGGTGAATTTTGAAGAGTAGATTTTTTTACTGCGGATTGTCGGCTGCAAACCACCGTAACGCATCATAAAACCTCATTTTTCAGGCCTGGATTTAATATCCAGGGAAATGTACCAATTTTTTAAAGATTTTGTGGCTTTGTTGAAACCTTGCACATATAAAAAACGAGGAAATACGTTGACAGGAGGGGGTTTCACCCCCTCGCTACCCCACCCCCAATAAGATATTCATTGGCAGGGTTCAATAGGGGCATTCAAAGAAAATGTCAGAGATTTGGAGATCATACCCTACCCAACCGGGGTCGCCAAAGCGGCGGGCAATGAGCCCCGGGAGCGTGACTAAATTTTAGAATATCCTCGTCTCCAAGATAGATTGAGAGGGTTTCAACAAAGCCGATTCCGTCTTTTGTCCAGGCAATCCCAGCGGGTCTGAATTCAATAACAGGCTGATCGTGTGGGCTGATAATCGTATTTTCCGTTTCTGTTTTCGGAAAAAAATTATTCTGGTGCCGGAGCCTGGGGCGGCTTCAGCATGGCAAAGGCGATCACAATGCCGATGACGGCAAGTGCAAGCACGTACGGGAACACGCCAAGGTACGAGCCTGTGGACGTCTTGATGAACCCGGCAAGTTGCGGGCCGGCAATTGCACCTGCTCCGTAGGCAAGGAAGACAACCCCGTAGCACCGCGGGTAGTCACCCGTACCGAAATAACTGCCGGTAGTCGTTGGGGCGATGGCGAGCCATCCCCCGAGGCATCCCCAGAGCATGGCAAACGCAATAATATATACGAGCACGGACTGGACCTGCCACATCATCAGGGATGCCAGTGCAATAAGGACAAACGACACCAGCGCTGCATTTCTTGGAGTGAACTTATCTGTCAGTGCACCAAAGGCGGGCCGCCCGAAACCATTAAAGACCGCAAAGAACCCGACAAGCATGGTGGCAAGTCCTGTCTCAATGCCCACATCGGTACCCACCGGTTTTGCTATTGAGATGGCCATCAGGCCGGCAAGACAGCCGATGAAGAAGCAGACCCAGAGAGCGTAGAATGATGCCGTTTTAAGCATCTGCGACCTGTTGAATTCACTGGCGACCTGCTGACCTGCCACTGGTGCGGGGGGCACCCACCCTGCGGGTTTCCACCCGGTTTTCGGAAATTTGAGGGGCATGGCCAACAATATTATTAAGATGATCATCGCAACCCCGAAGATCCTGAAGCTACTCATCACACCATAGGAGCCGATGAAATAGCCTGCAAGGTTGGCCGTGATGAGTGCAGAGAACCCGAACCCGAGGACCGTCAGGCCGACAGCGAGCCCCCGACGGTCCGGGAACCAGCGAGCCGATACTGCAATCGGCACACCGTAGGCAATACCGACCCCGACACCCCCGATTATCCCATACACTACGTAGAGCACCGGGACTGAGTTTGCAAACGATGCCAGCAGCCAGCCAAGGCCTGTTAAAAACCCGCCGACGATTGTCACATTCCGCGGCCCGTACTGTTCTATATATTTACCGGTAAACGGCATCGCGATGGCAAAGAATGCCAGAAAGACCGAAAACGGCAGCAGGATATCATTTGCCGTAACCTGCTGGCCCAGCGTGCCGGTAAAATATTCGGTGAGCGGCTTGACAAAGACACTCCACGAGTATATCGATCCCAGGCACAGGTTGATGGCCATACCAAGTATGACAAGAATCCAGCGCCCTTTCTCCGGCTCCATTCCAAATAGTTTTTCCGTTGTAGTATCACTCATACTCCTGCCCCCCGTTGCTGAACATGATTTTTTCGCCCGGATTAATCTAACCCTCAAAAAAATTATTCAAAAATTGTTATTCATCAAGGGTTGAGATGTCCCCGGGGTCTATTCCCATCTCCTTCGCCTTGAGCACCCTTCGCATGATCTTGCCACTGCGGGTCTTTGGAAGTTTATCGACGAATTCGATCTCCTGCGGCACCGCAATTGGGCCGATTGTCATGCGGACATGGTACATCAGGTCCTGCCTCAGCTTATCACTTGGCTCGTGCCCGACCCTGAGGATTACAAAGGCCTTTATTGAATTCCCCTTGACAAAATCGGGCTTCCCGATTACCGCAGATTCGGCAACCGCGTGGTGGGAAACGAGTGCACTCTCCACTTCGGCAGTCCCGATATTGTGGCCGGCGACGATGATAATATCATCAGACCTGCCAAGGATCATGATATAGCCATCTTTGCCCTTGACTGCCAGGTCGCCGACGGTGTAGACCCCGTCAATGGTATACCAGTATTTCCGGTAGCGTTCGTCATCCCCGTAGACAGTCCGGAGCATGGAGGGCCATGGTGACTTGACAACAAGGAACCCGCCGGTCCCGGGCTTGACAGAATTACCGTCTTTGTCGACAACGTCTGCTTCGATACCAGGGATTGGCAGACCGGCGAAACCCGGACGCATCGGCTCGCCGAGCATGGTGGTAATCATGTGCATCCCGGTCTCAGTCTGCCACCACGTGTCGAGGATCGGGCACTTTTTCTTCCCTATTACCTGGTAGTACCATTCGAATGCTTCGGGGTTCAGCGGCTCCCCGACAGAACCGATAATGCGGAGCGAGCTCAGGTCATATTTATCCGGCCAGGTCTCCCCCATTTTCATGAACATCCGAATCGCCGTGGGAGCGGTGTAGAAGATCGTGACCTTCTGCTCCTCTATAAGCGACCAGTAACTCCCCGCATCAGGGAAATCAGGGGTCAGTTCCGACATGAAGACCGTTGCCCCCACTGCGAGCGGCCCGTACACAATATAGCTGTGACCCGTGATCCAGCCAGGGTCTGCAGTACACCAGAAAATATCGCTATCCTTGATATCAAATACATATTTACTGGTGTAATAGGTGCCAACCATGTACCCGCCGCAGGTATGCACAATCCCTTTCGGCTTCCCGGTGGAGCCGCTGGTATACAGGGTGAAAAGGGTGTCCTCGGCATCCATTACTTCAGCCGGACAATCTGCCGGCACACTCCTCATCATCTCGTAGAAGTCCAGTTCAAGGTTAGGACGGAGTTCCACCTGCGGGCTCTGCCGCCGGAGAACAATGACGTGCTCAACGGAAGATGAGTTGATAATGGCCTCTTCCACGATTGATTTCAGCTGGATGACCTTTCCTCTCCTGATGCTGACATCCGCGGTGATAACAACCTTTGCCTCTGCATCCTGTATCCGCATATTGAGTGCAGCGGCGCCAAAGCCTCCAAATACGACACTATGGACCGCACCGATTCGGGCGCATGCAAGCATTGCAATGACCTGTTCCGGCACGAGCGGCATATAGATGCAGACGCGGTCTCCCTTTTTGACACCAACCTTCTTCAGGACGTTCGCAAACCGCATTACACACGAGAGCAGCTGCTGGTACGTGTAAATCTTTTCGGCACCATTCTCTCCTCTCCAGATCAACGCGGCCTTGTTGCGCCGGTCTCCGGAGACGTGACGGTCAAGACAGTTTGCCGTGATGTTCAGCTTGGCGTTGGTAAACCACTTGGCATACGGGTAATCCAGTTCCTTGACCTTATCCCATGGCTGGATCCACTCGAGTTCATGGGCCATTTTACTCCAGAACGCATCCTGATCTTTCAGAAATTCATCATATGCAGTCCGGTAGTCGCCCAGCCAGGAATTCTTTTTATAACGAGGGTCAGGTGTATACGACTTGACATCCTCGACGAGTTTCACATCGAAATCCTCGCTCATGTATCACTCACCGATTTAACATTATTAATCATGATAAATACATATTTAAATTTTTTTAAACCGACGTCCATGTGTCCTATCCCGAAAGAGCCTGCCCAATTAGGAACTAAGCATAAAAAGACATCGCTAGGGGGTTCACGGCCAACTTCGCAGATGTGACATTTGGGTCGATTCAGAAGCATGGCGTCCCGGATCCTGCCTGGGGAGTTACCCGGAAGTGGAGTAATTTGTTGGATAATTGGTAATAATAAGTTCAGATATCTCCCCTCTTCGATCACCATTACTATTAATTGCCCTTTTAGCAGGGACGCGGTCAATCGGGTAACCTGCATAGAGGGTGTCGAAAAATGAATCATCCGGGTCTTCGTTTTTCGGGTCAGAATTGGAGAGCATCACTTTTGCTCCCTGGTGGTCGAGGGTTTTGAAAAACTCTGCCAGCCGGACCTGGTCACTGTCGGAGAAACCGCCTTTTGAGTACCCGGTAAATTTTGAGGTCCGGTTAAGCGGACGGTACGGTGGATCGAGGTAAACAAACGTATTACTATCAACAAATCTCTCACAGGTGGTAAAATCTCCCAATGAAATTTCTGTGTTCTGCAACGATTCTGACGCCTCTTTCAGGGTCTGTTCATCAAGTATCCGGGGATTTTTGTAGCTACCGAACGGGACATTGAACCAGCCCTGCGAATTGACGCGAAACAGCCCGTTGAAACATGTACGATTAAGAAATATCAACTCGGCCGTGCGTTGTACCCAGGTGGAATGGTAATGCAGGAAATCAGTTTTTTCCTTGTTGTTATTGTAATTCTCACGGATTTTATAGTATAACAGGGACCTTTCCTCAGCAGTGGTCTCAAAAAAAGTAGTTTCAAGCACCCTGAGTACATCAATCAATGCATCGACCTTTGCTTTGACAACACGGTATGCAATGACCAGCTCTTCATTGCTGTCGCAGATATAGGCGGTCTCAAATCCATATTTTTTGTTTATTGCGAAAAATACGGCACCTCCGCCAATAAAAGGCTCGACAAAATTAGATAACCTGTGGTCTTTTAATTCCCGGGGGAACCTGTGTTCAAATTCAGCCAGTAACTGGGTTTTTCCACCGGCCCATTTTAAAAATGGTTTTACCGCCTTTTCTTCTGACTTTTGAATGGTCATACCAGCCTATGAAGAGATTGATATTACGTATATGCGGCCCTGGAAAGGTAATACTTTTCAATTTTTTGCTATGGCTGGAAATAGATGAGAATCCGGAAATTCCTGCCCTTACAATATCCTATTATCTTATGAAGATCCAGTTGGACTCTTGTATGCCAACGGGGTTCGGCTTTGTCGAGATCGACTGGGTGACCTACATCCATGATGTTTTGACCCATACGGATGGTACCATCTCAAAAAGGGAGAAAAATAAATCAAAGGGGCTGAAAGGTGAATATGGTCATACTCCACTTTCCCAAAAGGAACTTGATTTTATTGCCCTCGAAAATCCTCAAGTAATCTATATCGGGACCGGCCAGTATGGATCACTTCCCATTACCAGTGATGCAGAAGAACTGCTTTATAAGTACAAATCAGTAATAGAAACCACACCCATGGTTATTTCCAAGCTATCCGACGAGAAACTCCGCTATGTCGCCATCCTGCATGTGACCTGCTGAAAATAGATCAAATCCTCACAATTGATCGTGATGTTTCTCCAATTTTGGACCTTTTTAGGCTTTGTTGAAACCCTTTCAATCTATTTTTTTTATTAGGTTGTTCCAAAATTTTATCACGCTTCCGGGGCTCTCCCCCGCGGCTTTGGCGGCCCCGGTCGGTTCAGATTTCCAAAAAATTGATCGCAACAAAATCACCCGGGTTTTACAAAAAAAATGGGAAGATTTATGCGTAACCCAGACATTTGCTCACATAAAGACCAATAATCATACTACATTATCCAACCTCAGTACTTCTCTAAATCACCTTTTTCAAACATGGAGGATTCAACCTTCGATTCATAAACCATCCATTAAATAGGCCTATTTCGGATTGGAATATGGTTTCGGAAACCGCATCGTTTTTGGATTGCAGTCCAAATCATAAGTCGGAAGTGGTCGAAACGGAATCGCGCATCGTCCACGGTCCTTGGTCCTCTTCTTTGGAAAGAGAAGAATATCCATTTCAATGCTACCCAGATATTTTTCAAAAGGAATGCGATAATTGCATAGAGATATCGAATAATTA
>CAIKOD010000008.1 GCA_903828975.1 uncultured Methanomicrobiales archaeon
ACGGGTTTCATGCAGACATAATTCGACAAGAACACGCCGTTTTCCTCAATTTTTGCGGCACTCCGGGGGTACACCTCGATATCTTCTCCCCAGGTATGGATCATGGTAAAACTGATCTTGGCGTTTTTGCCCACGTAAAATTCGCTGATACCATAGTGAGCCCCGCCTTTTCCCACGTGCTGGCCGCTTGCACAGCCGGACACGATATGTAGTTCAGAGCCTTCCTCTGCAATGACAATATTATGGACGTGCTGGATTTTTTCGCGGCCAAGATAGAGGCATGCCTGCACCGGAAGGATATTACTGCTGCCCTTGCGGGCTATGATTACATAACCTTTCTGATCGCCGGCTTCGGCGACGTACCGGGTATATTCGTCTTTATCCTTAGGGACCAGGTTCCACATGTAGTCCTTGATCCAGTCGTACTTTTTCAGGGCATTACCGATGGACAGGACTTCAATGCCCTTTTCGCTGCAGCTTTCCTGCACAACATCCTGGTTCATCTGGATATAACTGCCGCACCGGTTTCCCATGCTGAGGTCAATTCCGGACTGGGCCAGTCGTTCCCGGTCTTCCGCTGAGAGACCAAGGTCATTCCCTAGTTCTGCCGGCATTCAAGACACTCCTTGTAACCACGTGCTTTGATATCTTTTAAGATTTCCCGCGGGTTCCCGTGACACCGGATCTCCCCGTCACACATGACATGGCCTCTATCTGCGTCAAGATAATCGAGGATATACCCGGTATGGGTAATGACAAGCCCGCTCTTTTTTCGCTTCATGAGGTGGGCGTCCTTCTCCAGCAGGTTCCCGATTGCAGCCCCGATCAGGGATATATTTTCCAGGTCGACACCGCTCTCGGGTTCATCGAGCATGACGAGGTCCGGTTTCTGCACCATCAGCTGGAGCACCTCGCTCCGCTTGATCTCCCCACCGGAAAAACCCTTATTGATATCCCGCTCGAGAAACCGGTCCATATGCATATTTTTGGCGTACTCGGCGACCTCTTCGGTTTTATTGCCGGATGTCGCGACAAGCAGTTTCCCAAGTTTCAGGCCCGATATGGTAGGGGGCCTCTGGAACATAATGCCGATGCCGAGTTTTGCCCGTTCGTGGATTGGAAGGTGGGTGATATCCTTATCCTTGAATGATATCCTCCCCTTTGTGACCGTGTAGTTTGCAAATCCCATTATTGTCATGAGTAAGGTACTCTTTCCGGAACCGTTCGGCCCCATGAGCACATGGGTCTCACCTTCCTTTATCCGGAGGTTGACATCATGGAGAACCTCACGGTCCCCTACCCTCACATGGAGGTCTTCAATATCGAGCATAGTCAAGTCAGGTAGAGTGTATGGTAACCGAACCATTAAACGCTTTTCAAAGAGCTAATCCAGTGGGTTTTGTCCCGATATAGAGTCCTTGGTGTCCCGTTCCCGGGGAGATGTTGCCATTTGCCGGGGCCCGCTGTTTAAGAGTGATTACTCCCCTGGCGGCCTTGAAGAGAGAATTTAACCGTCATCAGTGTTTATATACAGTGAATGGCCCCCCTGAACGGGAGAACTGACAAGGTGCAGGACAAACCTGGTAAAGCAAAGATCAGGAGGGGTACGGGATCCAGAAAAGACTCTGTTGTGTGCGCTGATCCCCCGGAGATCGGGAAATACGTCAACCGGATAATCTGTGCCGATGCGCTCCATGCATTACGTTCCATGCCTGACCGGTGCATTGATATCGTGATCACCTCACCACCCTATAATTTCGGACATGCCTATGCACAGGACGAACGCGATGATACCAGGGAATGGAATGAGTATTTCAAAACCTTACGGAAGGTCTGGACCGAGTGCTACCGTGTGCTGAAACCAGGTGGCCGGATCGCCGTCAACGTCCAGCCGCTGTTCTCAGACTACATCCCTACACACCACGTGATTTCCAACCAGCTCATGGCACTGGGTTTCCTCTGGAAGGCTGAGATATTGTGGGAGAAAAACAATTACAACGCGAAATACACGGCCTGGGGGAGCTGGAAGTCACCTTCAATGCCATACCTGAAGTACACGTGGGAATTTATCGAGGTGTTTGACAAGGAGACCCATAAAAAAGCCGGGGACCGGGAACGGATCGATATTACCGATACAGAGTTCAAGGAGTGGGTGATAGGAAAATGGTCATTCCCCCCCGAAATCCGGATGAAAGATTACGGTCATCCGGCAATGTTCCCGGAGGAGCTACCGAAACGGCTGATGAAACTCTTCTCGTACCGGGGAGATATTGTCCTGGACCCGTTCAATGGAGCAGGGACGACATCACTCGTCGCGTGGAAACTGGCGAGAAGGTTTATCGGTATCGATGTTTCAGAAGATTACTGTAAATGTGCCCTCCGGAGGATTCATGATTCGCAAACGATCACGCCCTGTTTATCCGGAAATCCGGCTCCGGAAATAATCCATTTGTAACGGTTACAATGGAGTCCGCCGGATTCGGCCGGGGACACATGAAGTTCCCCCTGGCAGACACAGTACGGCCGGACAATCACAGAATTGTATCGATCTCTGCAATCGATCCGATAACCCGCGTAGGTCCCGGATCTGCCCCGGCAAGCGCCTCCTGGCTGAATTTGCCGGTTTTTACTAATATGCCCTGCATTCCGGCTTTCATTGCGCCACCGGTATCAGTCACCACGTCATCCCCGATCATAACTGCATCACCGGGTGTCAGTCCCATGTCCCGGAGAGCCATCCCGAAAAATCCCGGTGATGGTTTACCCACGAGGGCCGCTGTTTTTCCCGTGGCATATTCAATCCCCCGGACAAACGGTCCTGCCGACAACATCAGCCCGTCACTCCCCATCCAGTACCGGTCTGTCTCAAGTGCGATTATCCCGGCCCCCTGCAGTACCAGCCGGAATGCCTTGTTCATCGATTCGTAATTGAAATTATCCCCGGCATCACCAATAATAACCCAGTCTGCCCCGGTATCCTGGTGATACAGTCCTGCGGCTTCAAATTCTGAATGGAGGTCCCCGGTTGTGAGGAGGTGGCACCGTTTCAACCCCGTAACCCCGATGAAGTGAATTGCTGCAACTGATGGTGTAAAGATCTCGTCGTTCCTGATATCAAATCCGAGCCCCCTGAGACGGGCCTCAATTGCAACCCGGCTTTTCCTGGTGCTGTTCGAGACGAACCGGGTGATATACCCCTGTTCTTTCAGGTACCGGATGGCTTCGGGTGCCCCGGGTACGGGATCTTCACCCGTATACAGCACACCGTCAAGGTCCAGTAATACACCCTTCACGTTCATACGGCAGGCCCCGCGAGGAAACCATTAAAAATTGACCGGCAGATCCGGTTACTGCCCCGGATATAACGGGAAGTCTGCAACAGGATTTCGTCTCGTTTCTTTTGCCCTGCAGCTTGAGACCAGTCATGAATAATGCCCTCTGTAACTTCAGGGTGGAACTGGACACCGGTTGCGGAGCCGAGGGTAAACATCTGATTTTGTACATCGTCCCCCTGGTATTCCAATACGGCCCCGCCCGGGAGCTCGAAGCTCTCACCGTGCCACTGAAACACGGTCTGGTTATTCCCGGGTTTCGCAAGCCCGGACGGTAGGTTTTTCCGGATTTCGCACCACCCCCTCTCTTCCTGGCAGGGGAACACCCTATTCCCAAGTGCAGAGACGATTAGCTGGGCACCGAGACAGATACCGAGGACAGGAGTGCCGGACCTGATGGCCTGGCGAATTAGTAGTTTTTCCTGGAGAAGCCAGGGATATTCTTTCTCGTCGTTGACACTCATCTGCCCACCCAGAAATACCATGTGAGAGGCTTTAATTCCTCCCGGCACCTCGCCTGTTTCAAAAAGAGGAATAATGTTGTATTCCCGGTCTCCTTCTTTGACGAGCTCCAGGATATATCCCGGCGGCTCACCGGCCCCATGCTGGTACAGTGCGATCATTTACGGCAAATATTCTTGGGACACGTTCTTTAATCCATTTTTCCCCACATCATTTTTGAAAAATAAAATACCCGCTTCGGACCTGACGCCTTCAGACAGCTAGTGCAGGTTCACCCGGATTTTTACCGGAATTGTAAAGCGGGAATGAAAATTGCTCTTATGTTGGATCTTTCACTTTCACCCCCCGCGGCATACCTTTGAAAAGGGGCGGGTATATGTTCGATCAGCATGATCTCCGAATCGTCTTACGAAGCTGTCAGCAGGCAATGGCGATCAAAGATTGATGAATCGCATGATTTCCAGGTGGTGAGAAACGATTCCGTATTCAGGGCAGGTTTTTCCGGGTCTTCTGTTTTTGAATCTGAGTTCAGAAAGGCTCGTAATCTAAAAACCGATTTACTGGACATACATGCGGGGATGGCTGTTGAGGATGTATTTGATGGCAGGACCTTATTCACACCGGATGGGGAATGCTTCGAGATCACTACGACCACCGGTATCAAAGTACCTCACCCCGACCCCGAACAGGTAAGAAGGAGGATTCTTGAAGACCTTACACTCGTCCGGGGTATCGGCCCGGTAATTGCAGGGGTGTTGCGAAGAAAAGGGCACAGGACGGTAGAAGATCTTATCTCATACCGGCGTTTCCGTGACGGGGCAAAAGATTGTGTCAGCAGGGTACTTAACGGCAGCCCGGACGAAATCATATCGCTTATTGAACGGCGGCATTCTCCGTCACATCCGTTAGCAATCCTCGCATCAGGACTGTGCGGGTGTGATTCCTATCTCTTCCTAGACATTGAAACCATGGGATTTTTCGGGAGGCCGGTCATCCTTTTCGGGTTTGCAACTATCGAGGACCAGTATGTTGTTGTACGCCAGTTCCTTGTCCGTACCATGGATGAGGAATTACCGGCACTTGACCTGACCCTTCAGCACCTTCGGGAAAAACCGGTCGTGGTTTCATATAATGGGAAAACGTTTGATATTCCCTACCTTATCTCAAGATCAGCATTCTATGGAGGTACGATGGAGAGACCATGCCACCATGTTGACCTGCTCCACGCATCCCGGCGTAACGCAGGACGCCTGCTTCAGGACTGCAGGCTCAGTACCATTGAACAGCATCTCCTTGGATCCTCAAGATCGCACGACCTCCCGGGGAGCATGGTACCTGAATTCTACGAGACATACCTTCAATCGGGAAACCCGGGCCCTCTTGTGCCAATTGTGCAACATAACCTAGAAGACGTCACCAGTCTCGCAAAATTGCTGTTTCATTTTTGGGAGGGCCAGACATGACCATGGGAGATGTGGTCACCAAGTTACAAAACGACCCGGAATACTGTGAACACACGGCACATATCGAGACCATCCCGGCCAGGGAAGCAATGTATGGTACATTACCAAAGCCCCTGCCCCGGCCGCTGGAGACATTCCTTTGCGATCGCGGGTTGTCCCTCTATACCCACCAGTGCGAGGCGATCGGGGCCATTCGTAACGGAAAGGACATCATCCTTACCACTGCCACGGCTTCCGGGAAGACACTGGCCTTCTCTCTTCCTATTATTGAACGCCTTTTCAATGAGCCGGCAGCCACGGCCCTTTACCTGTACCCCACCAAGGCGCTCAGCCACGACCAGTTAAAGACCTTGCTGGATATTGAGAAAAACACGGGGATCTCTTTAAATTCCGCAATATATGACGGGGACACCCCGGCCGGGCGACGACCGCTGATACGATCCGGCTCCCGTATCATTATCTCCAATCCCTATGAGCTTCATACAATCCTGCCCTGGCACCACCAGTGGTCAGGTTTTTTAAAAAACCTTGCCGTTGTGGTAATCGACGAGGCCCACCAGTACCGTGGTGTGTTCGGCTCAAACATGGCATTTGTTATCCGCCGCCTCCGTAGGATCTGCGCACACCACGGGAGGGACCCCCTGATCGTCCTCTCATCGGCAACAATCGCAAATCCACAGGAGTTTGCGTGTCGCCTTACCGGAAAGCGGATCAATTGCATCTCTTCTGACGGCTCCCCGCGGGGGACAAAAAACTTTGTCATTTATAATCCCTTTCCGGATGGCGATACATCAGGGACAACGTTGCGTGAAAGCGGGAAATTACTCAGGATGTGCATGAACCATGACCTCAGGATGCTCTGTTTTACGGGTTCACGGAAACTTACCGAACTCATCACCCTGCAGGTTCGTGATGACCTTATCCGAAAGGACAACGCAGACCCGGCCCTTGTCTCCGCGTACCGGGCAGGGTACCTCCCGGAAGAGAGGAGAGAGATTGAAGACCGGATGAAACGAGGTCTTTTGCGGGGTATTGTCTCGACCAACGCCCTAGAGGTCGGCATCGATGTCGGCTACCTCGATGGTGTCATCATGACAGGGTTTCCCGGCTCGATCATGTCCACCTGGCAACAGGCTGGCAGGGCAGGGAGGACCACTGCGGATTCACTTGCTATCCTGATCGCACATGCAGACCCGCTTGACCAGTATTTTATGCACCACCCGGATCAATTTTTCCAGTCCCGCCACGAGCATGCGATAATAGACCTGGACAATCCCTACATCCTCTCAGGCCAGGTACTCTGTGCAGCAGCCGAACTACCGGTAACAACAGGCAATGATGACCGGTTTTTTGGAAAAGACCTGGGGCAGGTCCTTTCCTCACTTGCAGGGGAGCACCTTCTCAGCATCACGCGGAGAGGTTATATCTACTCGGGGAGCCGGAGACCGGTTGAACTGGCCAGCCTCTCAGCACTCTCCTCGATCACGTTCAAAGTGATGTGTAACGGGGAGACTCTCGAGACGATGGACCAGGGCCAGGCATTCCGGGAGGCCCATGAAGGGGCAATCCTCTATCACCAGGGTGAAAAATATTTGGTCCTCTCGATGGATTTAGACCGCCATGTGATCCGGGTTGAACGCACCGATGTGGATTATTATACGAAACCACTCCGGTCGGTTGAAGTAGGGATTATCCGGGAGGAGAGAGACCGGATGGTTGGAAACAGCAGGCTTTCCTTCGGTGAGGTGACCGTCACCGAGCACTGTTCTTCCTACCGTATCATGCGCTATGATTCGATTGTCAGTGTCGAGCCGCTTTCCCTGCCTCCTGTCACGTTCAATACACGGGCATTATGGTTTGCTGCATCCCCGGGGGTATCTGCAGATATCGAGGACCGCATGCTGGATTTTGGGGGCGGGCTCCACGGTGCCGAGCATGCACTCATTGCCGTAATGCCATTTCATGTAATGTGTGACCGCAGGGATATCGGGGGGTTCTCTTCCCCCGCATTTCCGGGGTCAGGCGAACCAACGGTGATCATATACGATGGTTTTCCGGGGGGTATCGGCCTTGCTGAAAATGCATTTTCAAAATTCGAAGAGATCATCGGGATGACAACCGACCTGGTCCGGGACTGCAGGTGTGAAACGGGATGCCCTTCCTGTATATATTCACCCAAATGTGGCAATGATAACCAGCCGCTTGACAAGCAGGCAACGGTCCTCCTGCTTGAATCATTACAAGAGTCCGTTTCCGTGGAGACGCAATGTCCGCCTGCATCCGGGGTTTATGACGTGTCAGGGGAGAGCAAATAACGAAAAAAAAGGATTCCCCGCTCCTATGGGCTCCCAAGGGCGGGGGATGTTTGAAAACCGGCTTTGGTTCCATCACGTGTTATGTATCAGGCTCACAGCCGGATCGCCCGAGTATTTCTTTTACAATCAGGCGGGAGCTGCAGAGAGCACCATCCGGGCACCTGTTTATCCTGACCACGCGGGCACCAAGAGATTGTTCCGTAAGTTGGCGGACCAGTACTTCAGTATCAAAGTGCTGGTTGAACCCTATCGTTATAACATCCGGCCTTATCTCCCTTATCGGCCGGAACATGTCGGCAGGATCACCAAGGACTGCATGGTCAACCACGCGAAGAGCTGCTACCATGCACCTCCGCTGTTCTTCCGGGATAACGGGCCTCGGTTTATGCTTTACATTTGCGTCCCGGGCCACGATGACAAAGAGCTCATCCCCGAGTTTACCTGATTCCTCGAGATAGTAGATATGGCCCGGGTGTAAGAGGTCAAACGTCCCGGTTGCCACGACACGGGTCACGGGATCACCTCCATGGTAGTAGCAGTACCATCCGCATGGTAGCACCGCCAGTCTGACCGGGAATAGGGTGAGCCGATAATGAAATGGAACCGCCCGATGCTCGGGAAAAACCGGAGGTCCGCATCGGACGGCTGGAGGGCCCCGTTTGGGTGGCTGTGAGCGCTGCCGGCCACGTGCGGGTCAAGCGGCATCATGTCATAGTGAAGGTTCGCATGGCTCTCTCCGCTCGTTGTCCCGGGAAGGAAATTCAGCTCGGCTATGATACCATCTTTCTCGAGTAGCACTGCTACAAATTCGTTGGGATGGCTCTCCATAGCGATCTGGCACATCAGGTCCAGCAGTTCAAGACTTACTCCCCGGATATTCATTGTGGTATCAGGTCCTTTTTTAGATTTGGATTAAAAATATGCAGTTTTCCCGGGATACTGTTTTATGAGGCCTATTTCTGACCGAGGATCTTGATCATATGATACCCGAACTGGGTTTTAACGGGACCGACGATGTCACCTGCTTTCCCTCCAAACGCAGCTTTCTCAAATTCAGGCACCATCATGTCCTTCCCGAACCAGCCAAGGTCACCGCATTTCTTCCCTGAAGGGCATGTGGAAAACTTTTTTGCCAGCTCGTCAAAGCTCTCACCGTTGTTCAGTCTTTTTTGCAGGTCCCGGGCCTGGTCTTCTGTCCTGACCAGGATATGTGCTGCATGCACCTGTCGCACCATACGTATAGTAAAGGAGCACGCGTTCTAAAAAGGTTACGGGGTTGACAGGGGCCACAATCAGACTTTTTTTCGCATATTGTTCATCCCGGGAACGGTTTTTCCTGCGGTTGCGGCGTTAAAAATCCCCGTCCTGTTCATAACTCCGGCTGAACCGGATAGCAAGTTCTGCCTTGTAGAGCTCTTTCCCAAGGTACGCCGCGTGATCAAGTAGCGACACATCACCATTGTTTAAAATTAGGTGAAATACGTCTATCCAGGACCGGCCTTTTACTGCCCTGCCATTGATCACCGCGACAATCTGGTCATCTTCAATTCCAATCCTGAAGTTACCTTTCGGATCGTAGTGCAGTTCCCCTTCCGGCGGTCTGGCACAGTCCAATGATTGATAGGACAGCGGGGGTTCCCTTCTCCTCCTTTTTTCCTTTAGAATAAGTAGGTCGATTCCAAGGTCTTTCGGGTAGGGCCGGTCTGCAGCGAGGGCCATCATTTCTGTAGCAGTCCGCATCTCCCGGACTGAGCCTTTTGTCTTGTCGCTGTGTTCACTCGTAAAAATTATTGATGCACCGGTCTCTTTAGCCATTCCGGCGAGGAGCGCATTCGTACCGGGTGAATCGGCATCCAGTAATTCCACCACGTTTCCAGCCCCGAAAAAGACAGGGTAACGGCAACGTTCCGGAAAGGCAGCGAGTGACCCAACGAGCCCTGACCCCACCGGCTGGAGCAGCGGGTCGGCAATGATACAGGAGATCCCGGCCTCCTCTGCAAGACAGAGGTTCTCCTCGAGGCTTTTCAGGCACGGTACAACCACTGCAGCAGTACCTGCATCTGCAACTGCTCTCCCGATAACGGGTATATTGCCATCATGAAGGCTGAGCACAAGATCGGCCCGGAAAAGACCTGCTGCAATCAGGACCGGGTCCTGAGTATCAATTGCGAGTGGGCCGGGAACTTCGGCTACCAGGGAAAAACAACGGGTAACGTCCCCGGGAGTGGCATCAAACCCGAACCCCAGGTCAACGATATCAGCTCCCGACCGGAATGCGTCCCGGACTGCAGCTTCCAGGTGTTCATGCCGGTGGGCATCCATGATTTCGGCAAGGACTTTGATTCTCGAGGTCCCGCCGATCCGCACCCCCCTGATACAGTAGTCATACGAGGCACCCTGTTCAAGTTCATCGAGTTTCCGGCAGGCTTCTTCACGTTTCACCGATGTGATGAATTCATCTGCCGGGACTGACCTTGAAAGGGGCAGGGTATCCAGCGAGGAAAGCACCCGTCCAAGGTCCGCGGCATGCCGGGGCCCGAGATACACCGGGATCCCAGTCTCCTCCTCAACCGGCTGGAACGAGGCAGTGACCATGCCGGAGACTATTACCATATCATAATCACCTTGTTGTATCAGGCGACGGAGCGTTTCCGGGGTTAAAAACGACGCAATTTCCCCGGTCACCACTACGTCAGCGTCATGACCGGCTGCTGCTTTTCGTACCGCCTCGTATGTTGCTGCACCTGTGGGGAGGAGAATACGCATAAGTTCCCTTAATATCTGGGAGATTGAAAATGGATATAGATATATGCTCACCTGCGATCTCCATATTCATACGAACTATTCCCGGGATGGGGAAAGCAGTATAGAAGATATCATACGTCGTGCGGAAATCATCGGGCTTGATGCCATTGCAATCACCGATCATGATACCATCGAGGGGGCAAGGGCTGCCCTCAAAATCTCCACAAATGTCATCATTATTCCGGGGATCGAGATCTCAACAAAACAGGGGCACCTCATCGCCCTCGGGACATTGACAGAATTCCCAAAAGGACTGGATGTCCTTGAGACGATCGCCATTGCGCATGAACAGGGGGCGCTTCTCATTCTTCCCCACCCTTTTCACATGTTACGGCACGGTGTAGCACTTCATTTCAGGAGGGCCCTCAGCTCGGTTGATGCCATAGAGGTCTTTAACAGCAGGTACATCGTGGGGGCTGCCAACCGGAAGGCAGCGAAATTTGCAATAAAACTGGGGAAACCCTGCGTGGGTGGAAGCGATGCACACAATGCCCGGTACGTGGGATATGGAAAGACCCTCGTCAACGCAGAGCCCGGCATCACCTCAATTCTCGAAGCAATCCGAAACGGGGATTCAATTGCCACGGGGAGGATGACTCCCCTCCGCACCTACACCCGCCAGTCACTGAGAAACACATGGAAGAGACTGAAACGCCGGGTGTACCACAAGTAAAGCTGGCATTCCGGGTTGCCTATCGTGGTGACAATTTCACCGGGTCGCAGATGCAGCCCGGCCTCCGGACCGTCGAAGGGGAATTCATCGCGGCATGCGTACGCCTCGGACTCTTCCCTGACTGGCGGGAGGCCCGTTTTGCTGCATCGGGGCGGACAGACAGGGGAGTGCATGCAACGGGCCAGGTCTTTTCATTCCTGACCGGGACACCTGACCGCGCTGTTATGGCCCTGAATTATCAGCTCCCCCCGGACTGCTGGTGTACAGGGTATTCAATCGCCCGGCCCGGGTTTCATCCCCGCTATGATGCTAAATACCGGACGTACCGCTATTTCTTCCGCGAGCAGGATCTTGATGTTCACCGGATGGAAACCGCAGCGGCGCTCTTCCAGGGGGTCCATGACTTTTCAGGTTTTGCAAGGGTGGGCAACAAAAACCCCAGTCGGAAGGTCCTCTCAGCATCAATCGGAAAGGAGGACGGAATCCGGTATCTTGAGATCACCGCGGAGAGTTTTTTGTGGCACATGGTACGCTGTATCGCAACGGCATTGGGTGATATTGGCATGGGGACCCGTGAGTTGACTGAAATTACGGATAGACTGAACGGGGATTATTCCGCTGGGCTCCACCCCGCACGACCGGAGGGACTCGTGCTCTGGGATGTGGCATACGACGTGCCGTTCACGCCGTTGCCACAGGAACGGAGAAGGCAGGGAACCATAAACGACTGGCAGGGCTATCACCGGGTGATGGCCACGATCTGCCGCATATTTTCCGACCCTTAAAACACTGCCAAAAAAGAAAAGGTCCTGACAGTTTCC
>CAIKOD010000009.1 GCA_903828975.1 uncultured Methanomicrobiales archaeon
CCTCGTTAAACGAAGAGGGAGAGTATGAGGAAAGAAATTGTATTTGTATTGAGTATATCGCCTCCTGCCAGTACTCATTTTGTATAACTTTTTTCCATCACATTTTGGGCAGATGATTTTCGTCATTTTTTCCGTCTTAAACCCTTATTGGATTTAGAGGATTAAATGACACCTTACCCTTTATTTTAGCGTCCCTGTAATATCACTGAAAACGTCATATATTCTGGCCCATTACATCAGCTGCGGAAAAACAAGGTATTAATATTATCTTCAAACAAATGTTGTTACAACAATAACAACAAGTGATATGGCATGAAAACGCAGTATATTTTAATAATCGCAATTCTACTGGCATTTTTTACGAGTCCGGTTATGGCGGGTACAAAATACATGTCCGGCTCTCCCGATCTCACGGCAACAATATCCGGGATCAATGAATTCAGTCAGGGAAAAGATGCGACGATCACGGTAATCGTCCAGAACAAGGGTTTGAACGATATAAAAATTATCCAGTCAACGCTTGCCAGTCCTACGGATCAGCCAAATACTGCCAAACTTACGACAGTCAGTCTTGGAAGTGGTCCAGCACCATTGGTAATTAAATCAGACCCGCAGATGGTCGGGGATATTGTGGGGGGGGCCGCAATACCCGTTCCATTTATTGCCCGGATCAGCAGTGATGCACCACCCGGGGAATATATGCTCCCATTGGAACTGAATTACACGTATCTCGATAATGCGGAACAGGTCGGAAGTGACAGCATGATCTACCATTACCGGCAGAAAACTGAGACCTTCCAGTTACCGGTAAAAATTAAACCGCTGGTCACGTTAGAAGTACTGACGGTAGAGCCTGAGCACCTGAATGCCGGAAATGACGGGTACCTGAATCTTATCATTAAAAACAAGGGCTTCGAGAATGGGAAGAACGCGGTCATCAAGATCGTCAGGGACAGTTCAAGCCCGGTTGTCCCGGTTGACAGCAGTGTTTTCATCGGTGATTTTCCTCCGAACAGCACGGTAACCACCCGTTACAAAGTGACGGTCACAAAAGATGCCGGGGCAAAGACCTATCCCGTGAATATGATCGTTGTATATGAGAACAGGGATGGCGACACGGTGACATCAGACCCGGTGACAGTCGGTGTCCCGGTAGGTGGAAAGGTTGATCTAACCATTATATCAGAGCCGATTACGGTCTATCCCGGGACGAGTGGCGTGTTCAGTATCGAATATGAGAACACGGGAGCAGCGACCATCTACAGTGCACAGGCGAGGATTAGCACCCTCGACCCCTTCACCAGTACTGACGATGTTGCGTTCCTCGGTGACCTGAAACCTGGTGACCATGCAACGGCTCATTTCCAGCTGAGTGTTGACAAGGCTGCAACGAAAAAAGAATATGGGCTCGACTCAGAGATCCGCTACCGGGATGCGCTAGACGCTACGCATATTTCTGATACCATGAAGGTGAAGATCAACGTGATTAACCGGTCAGGAATCGGGCTTGTTGTCTCCAATCCAATCCTTGTAACGATTATTATTGCCGGGGTCATCGGGGTACTGTATTACGCATTCATCTACCGGAAGAAGAATAAAGGGCAATAACGGTTAAACCAGAATCTGGTTTTATCCAACCCTTTTTGTTTAACGTTATATACGTCCATCCATCTTTTCGAGGAATCGGCTGGTATGAAAAACTCCGGTCCGACATCTGAACGACCACTTTTTCATAATAATCTCTGAGCCCAAAGACTCAATAGCACACTTTGTTGAAATGCTCTAAAATCTATCTTCTAAATTAGGGTATTCCGAAATGTAACCACGCCCCCGGGGCTTCACCCAACCGCTTGGCGACCCCTGTTGGGATAGGGAATTGTTTCTCGAATCTCTGAAATTTTCCTGAATGCCCCAATTGAACCCTGCCAATGAATATCGTATTGGGGATGGGGCAGGGAGGGGGTGAAACCCCCTCCTGTCGAGGTATTTTCTCTCTTTTATAACTATGCCGGGTTTCCCATGTAAATGCTTGATCTGATTCCAATTCAAGGAGATTTTAAAAAGGGCATTTTCAGTCGTCCGGGTGTGAACTTGCCGTTCACATGTGTTTTCAACAAAACCGAGGAATGTGAAAAAAAAAACTGCGATGCCAAACTGATCCACAAAGCATTCCTGTGAGGACCCGGTAGCGGCCGGGTCAGTATAAGATTCCTCTGAATTTTCCTGGTCATGGGTAAGAATTTTGAGCTGACGTTATATCAAGGTGAATCAGGCCGTTGGCCCCGGCTTTTATTCACCTTCAACCCAGTGTTCGCCGTCTTTCCGAAACTCTTTTTTCCATATCGGGACCGTCTGTTTCAACCGGTCGATTACGTACTCGCAGCCGAGAAACGCCTCTTTCCTGTGCCCGGCGCTTACGACAATAAGAACAATATTGTCCCCAACCCGGAGGGGGCCCGTCCGGTGGATAATATCAACGTTGTGCAGTGGGAACTCTCTCATTGCCTCATCCCTGATAATGGCGAGTTCCTGTTCTGCCACGTCATGGTATGCCTCAAGCTCAATGCCTTCTATCCCGTCGTCACGGACAATACCGATAAACGTAACAATAGCACCAGTTCCCCTGGATCTTGCCTCTTCTATAAATTCTCCGACCTCAAAATCGTCCTGCTGCAGCCTGATCATGCGGAATCTCCACCTTCCTTATTTACCCGCCGGCAACAGGCGGGAATACGGCAAGCTCGTCACCATCATGGAGCACCCCGGCTTCCCTGTCCCTGCCGCTTATCCGTTTGCCATTAATCATCAGCACCACGTGGGATGCAACAGCACCTTCCTTGTCAAAGCAGGCATCCCGAAAATCCTTTGAACCTTCTGAAAGGCTTTTCAGGGCGCTAAGTACCGACGTGCCGTCGTCAAACTCAAGGGTGTTTTCGCTCCCGATTATCTCGCGAAACCTTGCAAATGCTTTAATACGCACCTTCATTTCAATTTCTCCATCTGGCTACCTTTTATATGACCACATTCGGTGCAGTACGGGTCACGTTCCACCTGGATGGTCTCAAGACTCGAACCTAGTCCGTCCCAGATCAGGAGCCTGTTCCCGAGCAGCTTGCCCGTACCGAGGATATATTTGAGTACTTCATTTGCCTGTATCATACCGATCATACCACTGGTGACCCCAATGACCGGGAATATTTCTTTTGGAGGGGCTTTTGGAAATATGCAGGACAGACAAGCGGTCTTTCCCGGGATGATGGTGGTCGCCTGTCCGTCAAATCCCCTGATCGCCCCGTGGAACAATGGTATGCCGAATTTGCAGGCGAGGTGATTCAGGAGGTACCGGGCCGGGTAGTTGTCCATCGCATCGACGATGGCATCCGCATCCCTGACAAGTCCGGGTGCTGTTTCTTCATCGATGGTAATCCGTACTGTCTCGATCTCGATATCCGGGTTAATTGCCATGAGTTTCTCACCTGCAGACCCGGTCTTTGGTAGCCCGATATCCTTTTCCCAGTGAAGGATCTGCCGGTTCAGGTTTGTCCGTTCGACCGTGTCGTGGTCAATGATCCGCAGGTATCCTACACCTGCAACTGCGAGATACGTTGCAACCGGGCAACCTAGGCCGCCGGCCCCGGCAATGACCACCCGTGCAGTTTTCAACTTCTCCTGTCCGGCCTCCCCGAAGAGCATTATCTGGCGGTGGTACCGCTCCTTTTCGTTTTCGTTCAACATGGGTGGTACCACGGCTCCGGATAGAATGGACTCCTGAATCTGAATGCCTGCACGGTTATCATCTCACAACCAGACCGTTATTACCCTGTATTGCAGGTGGTGCACCCGCAATCTTCCTTTTCATCGTGGTGAGCATGTGCCTTTTCTTCCCATGGTGGGAGGTTATGCCTGATCCGGTAATCGTTGATCGCCTTGTGGATACCTTCTTCGGCAAGCACCGAACAGTGCATCTTTATCGGGGGGAGCCCTTCAAGGGCCTCGGCCACCGCCTTGTTGGTCACCTCCCAGGCCTCTTCAAGGGACTTTCCCTTTATCAGCTCAGTTGCCATGCTGCTCGACGCGATCGCGGCACCGCACCCGAAGGTCTTGAATTTTGCATCGGTAATCCGGTTGTCATCGATTTTTAAGAAGATCTTCATGATGTCCCCGCAAACCGGGTTTCCTACTTCCCCGACACCATCAGGGTTTTCTATTTCACCCACGTTCCGGGGGTTCATAAAATGGTCCATTACTGTTTTGCTATACATAACAATCTCTCAATTATGTTGCCGGTTTTCCGAGCGGGGACATCTCCCGGAGGCGGCCTACAACTTTCGCGAGGGTCAGGAGCACATAGTCCACCTCTTCATCAGTGTTCTCCACATCGAGCGTAAGACGTAAAGAGCCATGCGCCGTCTCTGCGGGAAGTCCTGTTGCAAGGAGTACATGGGATGGTTCAAGGGAATCTGAAGTGCAGGCGCTCCCTGTTGAGGCACAGATACCGAAACTGTCCAGCAGGAGGAGCATGGATTCACCCTCGATGAAATCGAAACTGATGTTAAGGTTACCGGGAAGCCGCAGGGACGGGTGCCCGTTTAACCTTGTATGCGGAATTGACCCCTGGATACCGGAAATAAGCCGGTCACGCATAGCCCGTATTCGTGCTCCTTTCTCCTCTATCCCGGTCGTTGCAAGTTCTATCGCCTTTCCTGTACCAACAATTCCTGCTAGGTTTTCCGTCCCAGCCCTCCTGTTCCGTTCCTGGCCGCCACCGTGGAGGATATTATCGATCCTGATTCCCTTCCTGATATACAGGGCCCCGGTACCTTTCGGCCCGTTGAACTTATGGCCTGACAGTGAAAGGAGGTCAACCCCTGTGCTATCGACTGAGACGGGGATATGTCCGACAGCCTGGACTGCATCGGTATGGAAATATGCCCCATGTTCGTGGGTGATGGAGGCCAGTTCCTTCACTGGTTCAATCGTTCCGATCTCATTATTGGCATACATCACGGATACAAGGGTCGTTGTATCAGTGATGGAACGTTCAAGTTCACCGGGGTCTACAAGTCCATACTGGTCAACAGGGAGGTAAGTCACCCGGAAACCCTGTTTTTCAAGGTACTGGCAGGTGTGGAGGACTGCATGGTGCTCAATCTTAGAGGTGATGAGATGATCTCCCCGTTTCCTGTTGGCATACGCGACCCCCTTGATGGCCCAGTTGTCGGACTCAGTCCCCCCGGATGTGAAAAAGATTTCATCCGGTTTTGCCCCGAGTGCAGCGGCAACCTTTACCCGTGCGGAATCGACTGCCTCCTTCGCTTCCCGTGCAATCGAATAGATGGAAGACGGGTTCCCGAAATGGTTGTGAAGATAGGGGACCATTGCCTGAACAATTTCCGGGTCCACTGCGGTGGTAGCCGCGTGGTCCATGTATACCAGTTGTCGATCTTCCATGCTTCACCAGGTTATTAGTAACAGGAATTGATCCTTCAAAAGGATTATCCCTCCGATTCCAACGCAGGCAGGGGTATTGTCAATTGTCTTTCGGGTTGTGCCGCGACCCTTTTCGTTCATTCACAATTGTGAATCCCTGGTAAATCTGGCACTTCCATCTGCTTATAGGTTATGATCGTCCTCTATCCGGATGAAAAGGTGACGAAGGCATTGCCGGACCGGATAGCAATGCGATGTTATTATCTCCCGATATTACCATGATTTGTTGGTTGGTGACGATGCAGTGAGGATCGAGGATGCCAGGGAAGATTTTCCGATAATGCAGGATTTAATATACATGGATAGTGCCGCAACGAGTCTATCCCCCGTCCCTGTTATCTGCGCAATGGATGAGTATGAACTCCGGTACCGCGCAAATGTGGGACGGGGGGTTCACCGACTTGCCATGGTTGCAACACAGAAATACGCAGATGCGCATAAGAAAATCGCATCCTTTATCGGGGCACGGAAGGGCGAGACGGTTATTACGAAGAATACTACCGAAGCGATTAACATGGTCGCATGCGGCCTCGACTGGCAGAAGGGTGACCGGATTGTTACCACCCTGCTCGAGCACCACTCCAATTACCTTCCCTGGCTCCGCCTCAGTGAGAAGCATAGGGTCGATCTCTCTGTTATTCCCCCGGGGCAGGATGGGACGTTTGACCTTGCCCTGTTTGAAGAAGCAATTGATGATTCAACAAAACTCGTAGCCGTAAGCCACGCTTCGAATGTCCTTGGGTCGGTCACGCCGGTGAAGGAGATCTCGGCACTTTGCAGGGAGCATGATTGCCGGCTCCTTGTCGATGGAGCCCAGTCAGTCCCCCACATACCCGTGGATGTCGAAGAACTCGGGTGCGATTATCTCTGTTTTTCGGGCCACAAAATGCTCGGTCCCTCCGGTACCGGGGTACTATGGATGAATTCTCCCGACCTTACCCCGCTCCTTGTCGGGGGTGGCATGATCAGCGATGTATCAGTTGATCATTATACGGTGGCGGGCGGGTACCAGCGGTACGAGGCCGGTACTCCCCCGGTTGGTAGTTGTATTGGCCTAGGAAAAGCCGTTGACTACTTGGATAACATAGGGATGGAGAAAATCCGGGACCACGAACGTGAACTTACGACCCGGATGATCGAAGGGCTCTCATCAATTAAGGGCGTGACCGTGTACGGGCCCCCACCGGGAATAAACCGTATCGGAGTCGTCTCGTTTACCATGGAAAACCTTCACCCGCACGATGTCGCACATATCCTCGATGAGGCTGCGGGTATAATGGTCCGGTCAGGGGAACACTGCTGTATCCCACTCATGCGCCACATCGGCACTGCCGAAGGCACCGTCAGGGCAAGTCTCCATCTGTATAACAATGCAGATGACGTTGAACGACTCATAGTGACGGTGGAAGAGATCTCACGGATGGTATGAATGTACAAGGTCGTTCATTGTATCAGGGAAAAAGCAGGTGCATTTACAGAATCTAACCATGAAGTGGTCGTTGAAGTCCCCCTTACTATCACTGTTAACGGAAGGCATGCACTCACGGTGATGACAAGCCCGGTGATGCTCCGGGAATTTGTCACAGGGCTTCTCTATACCGAGCGTATCATCCATGATCCGGATGAGATCGAATCGGTCCAGATCGAACCCGACCGTATCAGTGTCCTGACCAAAAACCCCTTTAAAATTCTTATATCTAAAAAAACCGTTCTCTCCGGGTGCGGTGGTTCGTCTTCCTTCCTTGACGTGGCAAAACTCCCGAAAATTACGTCAGACCTTGTGATCGATGTAGCTGATATCAGGAGCGCGATGAAGCAGACCCTTGAGTCGGACCTTCACACAAAGACCGGTGGAAACCATATCGTCGGCCTCTTTTCCCCTGCAGGAATGGTCTGTGTAGCAGAGGATATCGGCCGGCATAACGCTCTTGACCGGATCATCGGTTATGGCCTGCTGAACAATGTGTCATTCTCTCAGGCATTTGTCGTCAGCTCAGGGAGGGTTTCATCGGAAATGGCACGAAAATGCCTGATTGCAGGGATACCGCTCATTTCATCGCGAACAGCCACGACGAGTCTGGCCGTGGAAATGGCTGAGAAGACAGGCCTGACGATCATCGGGTTTGTAAGAAGTGACCAGATGAATATCTACACCCACCCGGAACGGGTCCGGGGGGCTGGGGAAAGGGGATAAACATTTTCTTTAACTGCGAATGGAACTCAATGGATAGCATCCATTTCAGAGACTAATGAAAGAAGTTGTTACTATAATCACTATCCCTAAAGTAGCTGGCAGGGAATGGGGTAATCACAATTTTTATGAGAATCTGTTTTTAATTGACTGACTCACTTACTCTCTATCATCTATTTTTTCAATCCCGCCAGCAACCCGCATGCTTGGCATACGGGGCCGCTACAAGGATCCCCGCAGGTGGCACAGTACCTGACAGCACCACACGGCCGGACGGTCTTTTTTGCCTGTTCAGAAAGAGACTCCTGCCCCTGTATAATACGGTGTGATGCACCCGGATGCTGGTATTCGATTGCGGCCTGCAATGTCCTCACTTCAGCCCGGAACGCGGTGGTGGCATATGGACATTCGGGCAAATGGCCGGTGATACCGTTGATCATGCTATAGAGTGTGATCTCTTTCTCATTTACCTCGTGGAGCGGTTTGATCCGCCGGATAAAACCCCGGTCCTCCATAGAACTGCTGTCCCGCAGGAGGCGCTCGAAATCGCCCCTGAGGTAATTCATCAGTACAGACTGGGCTGCATCATCGAGATTATGACCGGTCGCGATGCTGGTCGCGGCAATTTCCCTTGCTGCGTCTGAAAAGGCTTTTTTCCTGAGAATCCCACAGGCGGTACATGCCCTGAGCGGATAAGACCCGAGCAGGGAATCAAGTGTTTTCCCGAACAATGACTGAAAGGTGACGATATGGTGCTGTATTCCTAACTGTTGCGTGAGTGAGACCGCTGATTGTATCGTCTCCTCGCGGTACCCCGCAATCCCTTCGTCAACCGTTATAGCGACGATTTCCGCATCCCATCGTTCAGGAACGATACAGCACAGAATAGAAAGAAGTACGGAACTGTCTTTACCTCCCGAAAGACCTACAGCAACCAGGTCCCCGTCATGGACCATCCCATGACTGGTGACACTTTCAATAACCCTGTGTTCCACATCCAGGCAGAGGTGTCTCTCGCACAGGTGACGTTGTAACCCGGGGTTGAAATATACCGCAGGTTCATCACAGCTATCACAGGAGGGGATACAGTCTCTTTTTCCCGTGGCTGTGTCCACCTGGTTTACCCCCCGTGCGCAACGAGATATACCCGGATATCATCGCTCCCCGAAATGGTTGCATCCTCTGGGATAAGCCTGCCATTTCTGGTGACGATCACCTCAAGCGGGTTGATGTTGCATCCGGTAAGCAGTGTGGTCACTGTTGTTGGTTCTCCGCTCATATCACATGTGGTGCCGTCGGGTAATTGTAATCGCATGTATAGATCACACAGGTTTTTTTAGATTTTTGAGCTAACTGTATGGTACTAAGTCTATCTCATTCCATCCTCAACATATCGCTAATGACAGGAGGTACCAGGATCCCTTCCTGCCAACAACCATGCACCGGCAAGGCTTTTTTCCCTTAAGTACAACGTAATAAAAAAATGCCTGCCCGGCGGTTTGCATTTCAGCCCGTTCCGGATGAATAGTACCATGGACTCCCATGGAACGGAGGGAGTCAGAGGGTCCGATTTATGGATGACAACGGAATCATTGAAAAAATCATTGCATTGAAGGAAGAGAGGGACGCGATTATCCTTGCTCACAATTACCAGGAAGGGCCCGTTCAGGACGTTGCAGACCTTATCGGGGACTCGCTGGAGCTTTCAAGGGCTGCCGCCTCCCTTGAAGGTGGTGTTATTGTATTTTGCGGTGTTGATTTCATGGCTGAAACCGCGGCAATTCTTTCACCGCATAAAAAAGTCATCCTGCCTGCCCGTGACGCAGGTTGCCCGATGGCAGAAATGGTGACGGCAGAGGAGATCAGGTCTGCAAGGGAACGGTTTCCCGATGCTGCCATGGTGGCTTATGTGAACACGACGGCAGAGGTGAAGGCGGAAAGTGATATCTGCTGCACCTCGGCAAATGCGGTGAAGATTGTCAGTTCACTTGAGGAGGACCAGGTGCTCTTTGTCCCTGATAGGAACCTCGCCCGTTACGTGGCCCGGTTCACAAAAAAACAGGTGATCCCATGGGAGGGATACTGTATCGTCCATGACCAGATCACGGCTGAAGATGTGACCTTGGCAAAAAAAGGTCATCCAGGGGCAGAGGTACTTGTACATCCCGAATGTCGGCCTGAAGTGATCGATGCAGCGGATTTTGTGTACAGCACGTCCGGGATGATCCACCACGTTTGTCAGGGAAATAAACCCGACTACATCATCGGAACGGAAATAGGAATCCTCTACCGCATGCAAAAAGAGTGTCCCGGGAAGTCATACTATCCCCTGTCCGGCCGGGCCGTCTGTTCCAATATGAAAAAGACGAGTCTCTCACTTGTCCTCCGATCCCTGGAAAACCTGGCGCCCCAGGTTACGGTACCGGAACATGTTGCATCACGTGCCCGGAATGCAATCGAAAGGATGCTCGCTGTTACTTGATATACTCAGTAGTTCACTAATTTTGTTCAGAAAATGAAAGCACGAGTGTAACAAGCAGATCGTAAGATCTATTTACTAAGCGGGCAGCCCAATATGCCCATATCAGCTGCTCGCAATAGGGAAATGGTGTTAAGAGCCAAAGAATGCTCCGATTATGTTGTAAATATTTTGAACAGCCCTGTAACAATACCGATCAATGGAAAGCTCGATCAAAAGAGTTTGGTTCGAATGCTGGTTGGAATGGCTTCGGAGAGGCAATCGATCCATTCCATTCGCAGGTCTATCAGTTCTGTACCATGTGAGACGTCATGCAGATATCACCTTGCCAAGTTGAACCTAGAGGAACTGGAGGAGGGATCATCATCAATTCTCCTGGATTCGTCCAATAAAGTTTTAAAATCCGGGAATTCATATAAATTTGCCCTTGATTACACTGATGATCCTTATTGTGGGGAAATTGACGGCGAGAACACCGAATTCGTCAGAAAAGGGCAGGCCAAATACTCTATGACAAAATTCTATACCTACGTTACTCTGTATGTAATTAAGGATGGGAAACGCTTTACGCTTGCTATTTTTCCTTGTCCTATCCCGAAATCATTTGACATCACATCTAAATATCGATGTGAGTAAACTAACCAACAGGGATATTGAGAGGATCATTAAGCAAAGGCTGAAAGGAAAGCCGGTTGCAGAGATAGCTCGGTATTTTCAGGTTACCCGACAGCAGATCTACCAGATTATCAAGGCATTCAATGAAATCCAAGACCTGTATTCAAGCAACCCGGAAGAAAACCACAGTTCATCAACAAAGACACTGAAGAATTGATTCTCGAATCCTATCAAGCAAATAACCTGAGCACCTTTCATCTGGAAAAGAAGATCGAAGAAACTCATGGGGTTCCCATCCCACATA
>CAIKOD010000010.1 GCA_903828975.1 uncultured Methanomicrobiales archaeon
CAGGAATCATGGGTAACTTTGGCAGACGGCCGGAAGCCGAATTGGTCTCGAACAGAGGTTTCCGGACTATACGGTGATCACTAAATTTTGGCTTAAAACAACCCGGCTTGTCTAATCGAAGGTTAATCCGGCCGTTTTATGACCCGTTAGAGAGTTGTTTATGAGCAATAGGTGCCAATGTCCAGGCTGCTATTATCGGGCAGCGTGCGATTCGATAAATCTGTTGAATATTACTCCGATTAGTATAATACCGGTATTCTGGGCAATAAATTTATAAACCTCAAAATAGCCTTCTTATTATGGGAATAACCAGTAAATTGGTGTTATTTACCAGGAAATCCGGATAGTCTTTACGGTGAAAAGGAACCCCCGGAAATCGCACGGAAATCCCTGTTCTGAAGAATAAAACACCAAAAAAAGGGAAATTTGTCGCTCCTATTTCACTCGTTCTCTTCTGGAGCAACATACTTCGGATGGAAATAACGCCAGAGCAGGCCTGATATTGCTGCGAGAATAATGAGTATTCCTACAATCATCAGAGCGAATTGTGGTATCGCCGGAAGAGAAATAGTTACAGCAGTGATGGTGGGTGCAGGGGTAGCATATGTCCCGGTAATAACTGATGTGATTTGACCCGGGTTATTTACCGTTGATGCATTCCCGACCATTCCCGCTGCGGCAGGGCCAATAAAACATACCAGGATAATTAAGAGTTGAAAGGTTCGTTGTGATGGTATCTTCATTATCCTCCGGGTTTGTAATATAAGGGTATAGTTCTATCGGATTTTTTTAATCCGCCCGATACATCAGGTTACTATAAAGGAAATTATCCAGCAGGATTCCCCGCAAAAATACTTATTGCAAGTGAAGTTCTTTAATCATATACGGAATTCCAATGAAACTAAGAAATGAAAGTACCTGCAGGGCAGTCTCGGATGTTATAGGTGTGATACTGATAGTGCTCCTGGTAATCGGGCTGGCCGCTGTTGTTGCATCATTACTATGGCCACACTCCCTGCAGAAGTCGGCGTATATTGCAAGTGAGGTCGGTACTACTGATATTTCGCAACCCGGCGGGTTGAAGGTCGAAGTCCTTTATCTTCTCCCAAAATCCGGCGACCCGTTCTACCTCACCGGGCAGCAACCCCCGAAAAGTGGTACTCCCGTTTCGGTTCGCAGTGTTAATCCTGAAGGAAATACGCTGAACACGGATACTTCTACCATTAGCGGCGTATTATATGGGAAAACCCTCTATATCTATCCAAAAAATACCCCGGGTTCCGGCCCCTGCGATGTCTGCCTCAGTGATAAAATTCCCGGCGGACCTTTGAGGGCGATGGAGAATGGGAGGTGGACCATCCAGTTCGTGGATGAAGATACCCACATTCTTGTCATGTCCAATACAGATGGTATAATCACCAGGGGTTCGACATCACTTCCACGACTGGGAGGGACACTTGGCGGCCTCACATACCGGGCCGATTGTTCGCTTTTAAATTATACCACAATCGGGAATCCCACGTTTGGGTTTACCGGTGCACCAATGAACATGACGTACCGGTCGTTTAATGGAATTGACCAGTACCTTACCTATCCAAATGACCCCACTCTCAAGTACACGGGTGACATGTCCCTCTCGATGTGGCTCAGGCCGTATGACCTTAATTCTGCACACCAGTTAATCGGTAAAGGAATCATTTACGGCCTTGGGAATGAAGATGATAATTACCAGATGTTTACCTGGAACAATAAAATTTATTTTGAGTGGAA
>CAIKOD010000011.1 GCA_903828975.1 uncultured Methanomicrobiales archaeon
CTTATACCGATCCGTCTCCTGTGTAGCCCGTTCCTGGTTGGCGATACTCATGGCAAACTTGGCATCAAGAATGAGGGAACACCCCGAACAAATCATTGTGCCAGGTGGGTTCATCTTCGTGCAGCGGGGACACTTCACCGGTTGCAGTGGCCTCTCGCAGGTGGGGGCCTCCTGGATAAGTCCGGCTTTCTGCATGAGTTTCATCTTCACATCCGCACCGGAAATATGGATATAAGTCGCGGGCATGTTGGAAGATGCGGACCAGCCGAACATAATCCGTAACTCCATTTCTGTATAACCCTCTCGCGCCCTGTCGGTTGCCCTTGCGTGCCGGAATGCATGTGGGTGTACCCTCTTTGATACCCCTGCCCGGCGCTGCAGGACCTTGCACAAATTTTCAACCGTACGAATATTCAAACGGTTTGCACCGATCCCATAACGGGTATACGTTACAAACAGAGGATTTCCCGGTTTCTCCCGGCCTGGATGGATATTGAGCCATGACTGCAAATCAGGCAGACTATCGATGATCCATGCCTCTCTATCCCCGGTCTTACCCCGAAGGCGCGTCTGGCCACAACCACTGTCAATCGTCAGGTCTCCTATGTTCAACGATAGAACTTCATCAATCCGGGCCCCGGTATCCCACAGGACCATAATGAGTGCCCGGTCACGGACTGTATTGCATGCCCCGATTATTGCCATTATATCAGACCGGGTAAGTACATCAGGAAGCTTGGCCTTCGGGCGCAGTATCTTCTCGGAAAAGAATTCTTTCTCTTTATCAGGTGAAAGGAACCGGAAAAATATTTTCAGTTCTATTAAATCGCCTTGCAAGGTTCGTGGACTGACAGTATTCCGGCGGAGAATGATATAATCCTCGATATCCTCCTTTGTTATATCTCGTGCATCTTTCCACTTCAGGGTTTTTAAAAGATAACATACCCGCCATGCTTTGTCCTTGATACTCGAGGGTTGCAGTTGTTTAATTTCCTGTTTCCTGATATACGCCGTAAGTGTTTTACGATTTACTTCATCGAGGAGAGGGAATCTTGCAAGATAGTCTGTCACGTAATCGCCAGATTCTTGTTAGATTTTTAGGTGTATAATACGCGATGATATGGCGTAAGGTTCAGGGCCTATTCTCTCAGGAGTTCTTGGGTTCGAATCCCATCCCTCGCATTGTAATTCAGAATTCACTCGTTTTTTATTATATTCTGATACCCATACCCTTTGCCCGGACTTCCCGCAGGGTTAACGCTTGCGACATTTGAGAATATATATGGTAACCCTGACTCTTGCGATTCTGTTGTCTTAACAAGGCCTGTTTTATTATAGCACCGTCCCGTTTTATTATTTCTTTTGCTTTAATACATACATCTGAATTTTGTGCTGGATGATTAGCGGTGTTCAGAAATTAACTGACGCTTCATGAACTTCGCCCGGCAGGTTTGGCGATCTTACCGTGATAGGGGCTAAGCTCTGGTTCCATGGAATATTTAAAAATCCTTTGCCGGTTAACCCTGCCGGAATTTTATCGTATCGTAGGCGGTTATGGAGGGGGAGAAAAGCCCTGGAATCTATGCATTCGGGGTTCATTTTTTATAGTTCGATGGAGGTCAAAGAACCTGATAAAAAAATGCGGAAATAGCTAAACCCTATAGTCAGTATAGCCATTTATTGAATGCCGGGAAAGAATTGTTGTCTTATTCACAACAAATACTTTATTACCAATCCATGCGAAAAATTATCAGTAAATTATAAGCCGGGTCCTCTGTAGACTACCGGTTAGTGCATTACAATTTCGGGAAGAGTGTTTCCATGTTCCAGGCTGCAGGGATCACTCTATACTATCATACCGGTTGCCTGGTTGTATGGTATACTAGAAATTTTCCGGGTCTCAATCATCTCACAATATATCCAAATGACCAGAATATTTCTTTACAAAGTACCGGAAGCCGAGACCGGAAACAGCGTGATAAGGACAGGATATTGTGAAACGAATATTTGAACGGCTTGCGGACGTGATTACTCATCACCCGATGCTGGTCGCAGGAATCGTTGTAGCGCTTTTTATTGTCTGCCTGTACGGTATGACGACGATTTCCATGCAGACCGGGTGGGAAACATACATGGTGAAGGACTCACCAGAAGGCAGCCAGTATAATAAATACATTACCACGTTCCAGTCTGACCCGGTTGTCTTATTTATTGATACCGATACACCAATAAGCCCGGATATGCTGCTTTTTATGGACGGACTGGAGCAATCGATCCGCAGCCAGCAGAATATTAAAAGCGTGAGTGGCATCGCGGATATTCTGAAGCAGGCCAACAACGGGACCCTTCCCACATCGATTGGCGAGATCCAGGATGCTGAGACCCGCGTCCCTACACAGGTCCTGGCAGTCTATACCCAGTCAAACCTCATCACGATCATCAGGGTGGACGTGAATGAAGGCCTTTCAGAAAAAGCAAAGACCAACCTTCTTACCAATTTACAGAGCCTCGTTGATAATGCGGATCCACCACCTGGTGTAAAAATATCACTCACTGGGAGTGCCGCATTCTCCCAGCAGATGAAGAATTCGATGAGTTCAACGAGCGGGGTGCTCATTTTTGCGGCACTTATCCTGATGGTCATCGTGATGGGGATACTGTTCTCATTCGTAAGCCACCGGTTCCTCCCCGTTCTGATGGTCGCTATCGGTCTTGTATCCGCGATGGGACTGATGGGACTGGTCGGGATCCAGTTGAATATGGCGGTGATTGGGGCGTTTCCTGTCATGATAGGGCTCGGAATTGATTATGCCATCCAGTTCCATGCACGGTTTGACGAGGAAATAAGAAAGGGGACAATGGAACAGGCCGTGTTCATGACGGTGACAAGGACCGGGCCTGCGGTCCTCTATGCGATGCTTGCGACCTGCATGGGATTTGTGGCCATGTTCATCTCCCCGGTGCCGATGATCCAGGGGTTTGGGCTCGTCTCCATCATTGGGGTGGCCTGCTGTTACCTTGCCTCCCTGGTTGGCATTCCCACGGCAGCCATTCTTCTGAAATATACACCAAAAGTCAAGAAACCCTCATCGAAACGCAGCTTCTCGTATAGTGCACTGCTGACAAAAACCTCGATGAAAATAGCGAAAAATCCAGTCCCGATTCTCCTTGTGGCATGCGTAATCGCAGTTATCGGGTTCCAGATTGATTCCTATATCCCGATCCAGACCAATGAAAATGCCTTTGTTCCTTCCGATATGCCGGCAAAAGTGCTCAACGACAAGGTAACAAGGATGTACGGTGCGACGAGCACCGCACCTATCTACCTGAACGGGGACGGGGTAAGTTCCCTGACCACCATTAAATGGATGAAGCAGTTCCAGGACGATGAACTGAACAGGCATAGCGAGTTTACCGGTGCGACCAGTATTGTCACGTATATACTCGCCTACAATAATGGCCAGATGCCGGCAACGCAGAGTGAACTTGATACGGTGCTATCGCTGATCCCACCGGATATAAAAAAGACGTACCTTGTGGGTTCCACAGATGGAGTAATCCAGTTTGTCACGATAAAACTTCAGACAAACCAGCAATCCTCGTTAAAAGAACAGATGATCCAGGACATCGCATTTAACCCACCACCCAGCGGCATCAATGCAGCCCCTTCAGGTGGTTTTGACATGTTTACCCGGTTGATTGGCTCATTATCTTCTTCAAAAGAGCAGATGACAGCACTTGGGTTTGTCCTTGTATTTGTGTTCCTGGTGCTGGTCTACCGGAGAGTCCATGCAATTACGCCGCTTGTACCGATTATTCTTGTTGTGGGCTGGAATGCCGCCGCAATGTACCTGCTCGGGATCGATTACACCCCGCTGACGGCAACCCTCGGGTCCATGACAATCGGGGTCGCAGCTGAATATACAATCCTCGTTATGGAGCGGTATGCCGAAGAGTTTGATAATCTCGGTGACCCGATGAGTGCCATACATCATAGTGTTGAACGGATAGGCACTGCAATTACCATCTCGGGACTTGCAACATTTTTCGGGTTTTCCGCACTCTTATTTGCGAGCTTCCCGATCATCAGCAATTTTGGGATTACTACGCTTATTGCGGTCGGTTTCTCACTGATTGGCGCCATCATTATTATGCCTGCAATCCTTTCCATCATGGGCAGACTTGAAAAGCCAAGGCCAAACGAGGAGGGACAGGCGTGCCTGCTGCCGGATGAGCATAATTAGAGATACTAAATTATTATTTTTTTTTGGTTTTGTAAAAAACACACATGAACGGGGAGTTCAGACCAGAATCATGAAAGTGCCCGTTCCAAATTTCCTAATATTGGGGGGCGATCAAGCATTTACACGGGAAACCCTAAGTGGTTAAAAAAGAACAGGAAATACGTGGACAGTAGGGGGTCTCACCTCCTCCCTGTCCCACCCCCGTTAAGATACCCTCGGTCAGGGTTCAACAGTAGAATCCCAGAAAATTTCAGAGATTTTAAAACCATCCCCTATCCCAACAGGGGTGCATCAGCGGTGGGGTGGGGCCCCAGGAGTGTTGGAAAATTTCGGAATATTTTACATCAGTAAAATTCGGATAGAGCATTTCAAAAGAGCCCTTTTTCATTTTCTCTAATCGTTAACACATGATACTAGCCCCTACCCCAGACAATTAATAAACCACTATTTTATGGTAAACCCGCTCCAACGTCTGGTACAAATGCCCGGACCTGACCTTGCCCTTAATGATGTAACACTACCTGATGGAAGGAGAGCCGATATCGGGTTTAAGGCAGGTCGTGTTGTTCATATTGGTGCATTGGAAACAGCAGATGAGAATATCCGGTGTCATGGTATGCTGCTTATCCCGGCTGCGACGGATATGCATGTGCATATGCGGGGGGGCAACCAGGCGGAAAAAGAGGACTGGCATAGCGGCACGATGAGTGCCATCGCCGGGGGAGTAACGCTGGTAGTTGACCAGCCGAACACGGTCCCGGCACTTACTTCCTCCTCCCGCTTTACCAATCGCGTGAAAGAAGCTGTTACTAATGCATGCTGCGGTTTTGCAATCAACGCAGGTGTTGCACCAGAGGCTGACCTTTCTTCGTTATGGAGCGCAGGTGCTATGGCCTTCGGTGAGATATTTGCAGGCCCTTCAAGTTATGGAGAAGCCCTGTCATCTGATGACCTTGCACAGGCTCTTCAGGCAATCAGTCATATGGATGGTCTCGCAACAATCCATGCAGAAGAGGTCAGACCATCACTTGCGGAAACCATGGCTACGCACGATTCCAACCGCACTCCACAGGGCGAAGCAGATGCTGTAAGGAAGGTCTGCCAGCTTAATAGTTCCGGGTGTCAGCTTCATTTTTGTCACATGAGTACAGCCAGGGCAATAGAGGTGGTTCTGGAACAGAGGAGACAATTGAATGGAATAACCCGGGATAAGCATAGTAATTCCAAAATTTTCAGGACATCTTTCGAAGTGACACCACACCACCTGCTCCTTGCAATCCAGGACTTCCTTCCAGATGATGCCTGTACAAAAGTTAACCCGCCATTACGGGATAAAAAAATTCAGGAAGGGCTCTGGAATATGTGGGATCAAATAGACGTCATCGCATCTGACCACGCACCACATACGGCAGTAGAAAAGGCATTAGATTTTCCAAATGCTCCATCAGGAATACCTGGTGTGGAGACGATGGTCCCGCTGCTCCTTGCTGAGGTACTAAGAAGAAAACTTCCTGTATCATCACTGATAGAAAAGGTCTCCCGGAGGCCCTGCGAAATTCTGGGTCTCCAACCTGCCGGGTTTCTACCCGGGGAGCGAGCAGATTTTGCGCTGTACTCCAGAAAAATTACCTTAACAGACCCCCGGGAGCTTCACAGCCGGGCCGGATGGACACCGTTCAAAGGATACCCTGCAATATTTCCTGAGCTGGTTGTAATGGAAGGGAGAATTGTGTTCCATAACGGGGAATTTTTAAACCAGGGCTCACGGTGGTACCCGGGTAGAGGATATCACGCGGTGGACTGATACAAAGGCACTGGATAAATACCGGGACGACGAAAAGTGAATGGTGCCGACACAGCACTTCCATAGGTCCCCGGGTGATCGACTGGCAAGCGCCTGGAAATGAACTTCGGGACAACCCGGTTTTGCGACAGGCACCGCCCGACAGGGTTAAAAGCGGGTGAAGAACGGCGACATGCCACTGGTGATCCCAACTTGTTAACGTCGGGCGACATTCCAACTATATCCTGAACGCTATGCAAATTTCAGGAATATTTGGTTTCACAATCTATTCATGGAGTACCACTTTTTATTGATTGATTTTTGCCATGCTAAAATAACAGGGTAGATTATGTAGGTATCGGGTGAATAGATACTGGATGGCGGATATATCAGACGCCCTGACTACTTCCACCAATGGCACGATTATAGCAATTGAGGTCTCAACCGGTTGTAAATCTGACTCATTTCCATCAGGTTACAATCCATGGAGAAAGGCTCTTGGTTGCCAGGTTTCTGCCCAGCCTGTCGATGGAAAAGCAAATACCGCCATTATCGGGTTGATAGCTCTGGTGTTTAATGTTTCACGAAGTGATGTGAGTATTGTATCAGGAACCACATCCTCCCACAAAAAAGTCCTGGTCCGGGGACTTTTTGTGGATGAAATAAGATTACAGCTTGAAAAGATAGTCTCCGGGTAACTCATCCGCTGATCCAGATGGTGCATGCCATGAATATGGTAATGAACTGTTGATCCGGAAAAGAAAACAAATAGTACCAGTCGATATTCAATACCAGGATGATAAGCTTATGAAATTCAATACCAGGATGGCGGCACCGTTCCTAATTCTCATAGCCCTGCTCATGTCTTCGGGATGTATGAATACTCCTCAGGTGAACCCGGTACCACCTGTTTCAATCCCGCCCACAACATTCCCCACTCCAATGATTACACCCGGGGTTACCTTTACAGGAACAGCTGTAGCTCCAAATCCCATCCCTGAAGAGACGCCAGTCCCTGTGGAGGCATATATAAAGCGGCCTTTTGGTTACGTGCAGTATGAATATAATCCAGCACATAAGGTCCGGCTTCTTGACACTCATGTGGAAACAGATCCAACCGGGGCCCGTAAGGTTGTAGGTACAATAAAAAATATCGGTACCGGGCGGATAGATCTTGTGGTCGTGACCGTTTCACTATTAGACGCAGATGGTAATATCATCGGGAGCACCAGTTCAGAAGTATATTATCTTGAACCGAACAAGGTTTGGAAGTTCAGGACGACCCCGTTCACGATGAGTGATTTCAGGACTCATCAGGTTGCGGAGATATTTACCGGATGAATAGTGCATAGCCGAAAATACTTCTCACTTTTTACCAACATCCTTTTGACATGTTGCAGGTATTGAACAATCTGCCCTGTTCTAATCCTGGATTTGATTAAAAAAGGGTTCTATTGAAACACGCATGAACAGGAAGTTCACACCCAGACCATTGAAAATGCCTCGTTTAAAAAATCTACATATATTGGGGTCTGTTCAGGTATTTAATATGAAAATCCCAACTGGCATTTTCATTTTGTATGCTTGTGGCCTTTTAGCATCATGTCTGTTACCATGGGAAACCCGCTCAAATCTGTCTTTCAGATTAGATTATTCAAAAATTCAGTCACGCTCCCGGGGCTCCGCCACGCCGCTGTGGTGACCCCGGTTGGGATAGGGAATAATCTCCAAATCTCTGGAATTTTCTTCCAATGCCCCCATTGAACCCTGCCAATGAATCACTTATTGGGGGTGGAGCAGGAAGGGGTGAAGCACCCTCCTGTCAAAGTATTCCTTCTTTTTTTCATATGCAGGTTTCAACAAAGCCCAAAAAGCGGAAGATATAAAGAAAGGGGCTTCAATCCTCCCTGCCCTATCCCGGGAGGCTGTTCTATGGTCAGGGTCCACCAGGAGTTTTATTTAGGAAGACCCGTCTCTATCATGGCATATACCTCCAAAGCGACTCACTGAAGCCACCCTGGGAGTGTTAATGCATTTCAGGACCCAAAAAACCTGAGACCTGGATGTAGAGGATATCAACAGAATAGGAGTTACGCAGTTGAATTTTAAAAAGGAAGTCTGAACTTTAAAAAAAATTGTTTTAGAAGAAAGAAGGATTATCGATGAATTGTGCAATTGCGCTTCGATGAATCCTCATTTTGGATTCGTGCCAACTGATACCTGATTTTATTCGGACTTTTTCAAGCACAAGAAACGACCGAATTGAGAGAAGGATGTGACTACATTGCGAATGGGTGTTCCTGGCCTGGCAACGTTCAATTCCACAGAATTGTTTCACCCCCCGATGATATTCCTCGATTTTCCACGCGATATCTTTAAGTTCAGCGCGTTGTTCCGTGTCCATTGTAAGTACATCAGTTGCCCAAAATTCAGGTTCCTTCTGCGTGTGAATAACCCTGAATATCTTTGTCTTGCCATATCCACGAAGGTGAACCTCACATCCCTCTTCAGGAACCTCCACCTGAGAAACAGCCATATAGTACGGAAGATC
>CAIKOD010000012.1 GCA_903828975.1 uncultured Methanomicrobiales archaeon
AGTATCAACGTGAGAATGGAGAAATTATGGTTTCTGAGGTTACAAAGAAAAACCGGACGATTTTAGAGGCCTTCAATTTATGCGCCTAATATCTTGGGAGGTCAGGCTGAAAATTTTCAGGTACCCTTCAGTTGAACCCTGCCCAAGAGTATCTTAATGGGGGTGGGACAGGGAGGGGGTGAAACCCCCTCCTGTCTGAGCAGTTCTGTTATTTTTTTATTCCGCGCAGGATTTCAACAGAGCTGAAATTTGTTTTTTAAAGTCTTTTTTAAGGTACCATAGATGTAATCTCACCCGGGGATCTTTATCAGGACCAGGGTTTCTGATGTTGGAAATGGAGGCCTTTTTAGTCGGAACAATAGAATATTCCCGTATTAATCCATGACACCCTCCTTTTTCCCTCTCCGGCCCGGTAGGTCACCAGAGTAAAAAACAAACCAGATACCGGGCATCTTATAGGGGGATCAGTGTATCGGCGAAACGCTTAATAATTCCGATGTCTTTTAAATAATAGAAAGTCTTTCAGATAATCCCTCATCTGGAATACAGTGTGTGTCTGCCCGGAGTTAACTGCAACGGGTTCTCAAACGGCAGATTGGTATCGGGAGTTGAACATCATGAACAGACAGATGAACAAGGGCAACGCAGGTTGCGCTCGAAAATTACCGTTTCTCCGGATTGTTCCAAGGGTAATCCCTGTTACTTTTCTACCGGAAAACAACGTGATAATAATCAGTGATTGTCCTTCCCTCCCTCATCCTGCCACACCGTTATCTAAAAAACCTATCTTTCCTGTCCGAGGGTATTACCGGAATCGATTATCGAGGATGAGTATTGCATGTTGAACGAATTAATTGAGAAGAGAAAGAAGATTCTCGCCGAGTCTGAACAGCATAAAAACAGAAGAAATGAGCTGAACGCAGCTGCAAGCAAGTATGCAAAAGAGCGGAACGCCTTAAACAACAAGACACGGGAATATGTGGAAGAGGCGCAGACCAACAAGGACCTCCGGGATAAATCCAACAACGAGGTACAGTCATTTAAAGACCTCCGGAATGACCTGAATGAGAAGGCCAACGAATTTTTTGACGAAATTGAGTCCTTCAAAAAGGAGCACGGGGGTGTAAAAAACCGGGGTATCAAGGAGATTCAGAAACAGATTGAACACCTTGAATTCCGCCAGCAGACAGAGGTCATCAGCACCGATAAGGAACGCGAGCTTATCGACAAAATAAAGCAGATGAAATCCTCCGTGAGGGAACAGGAGGCCGAATTAGAGCAGAATAAGGAGATCAAGACCAAGATCACCTCTGCACGGGAATATCGGAAAGAGGCATCCGACATTCACGCAAAAGTCACCGAGATGGCAGAGCTTGCCCAGAAACACCACGACCTGATGGTTGAATTCTACCGGAAAGCTGACAAGTCGCGTGAAGAGGCTGATGCACAACACAGGCTTTTTGTTGAAGCACAGGAAGCAGCCGATGCGGAACATAAATTCTTCATTGCATGCCAGAAGGAACTTCGTGACTACGACAAGGTCATCTCCGGGCTCCGGAAGAAGACAAAGAAAGTCAAGGTTACCAAAGAGCAGAAAGCCGTCAGGAAAGAGGCAGAGCACATCTTCAAGATGTTCCGTTCCGGTGAGAAGCTTACCACTGATGATCTCCTGCTCCTACAGCGTTCAAAAATGCTATAATTTTAAAATATCTCCTCTTTTTTTCAAAGCACGGGCAATTATTTAATAGATTCGTGGTCAATTCTATACTGAAATGGCACAGGGGCGAACACTGGTCCTCTCGGTAGACCGGGACGATGATATCGGCTACAAGGCAGGTATAGTTAGCCCCGTAATCGGTCGTGAAGAATGTCTCAATGCTGCAGTGACACTTGGCCTCGCCGATCCTGAAGATTCCGATGTGAATGCAATCTTCCAGGCAGTAAAGACCTACGACGAACTCAAAACCGCTGGTGAGGACGTCGAGGTAGCACTCATTTCCGGTAACCATATGAATATGATTGAAGGTGACCGCCGTATCGCAGAACACCTGGGTATGGTAGTTCAGCAGACCGGAGTAACCAGCTGCATCATGATTGCCGATGGTGCAGAGGATGAATTTGTTATCCCGATTATCCAGTCAAAGCTGCAGGTAGCAAGTATCCGCCGTGTCGTGGTGTCGCAGATCCCAAACCTCGAAGGCACCTATTATATTATTAAAAAACTGTTAAACGACCCAAAAATTGCAAGGATTTTCCTGGTCCCACTGGGGCTTGCCATGCTCCTGTATGCCGGAGCAAACCTTCTCGGGTATCCGCAGATCGCGACAATAATCGTGGTCGGGGTTATTGGTGTATACCTCCTGTACCGCGGGTTTGGTATTGATGATTCATTCAGTGGATTTATGAATGCACTCAAGACCTCATTAAAACGGGCCAGGTTTTCATTTGTCACGTATATCGTAGGTATTCTACTCCTCATTGTTGGACTGGTGCTGGGGCTGATGAGTATTCTCGAGCATTATTCATCGGACGGATCATTTGGAATACTCCTGTACCTGGTGACCTTTATCTATGGCTCTGTACTCTGGATCACCCTTGGGGGTGTCGTTGCGTCAATAGGGATTATCATCGATAATTTCTTTTACGAACGGGAAGGACTTGCAAAGGTCATTGTATTTCCTTTCTTTATCAGTGCAATCGGCCTGATCGCCTATGGTGCCAGTATCTATGTCATGTCGGTATCTGCAGTAGCGGAGTTCCTCTATACATCAGAAACAGCGCTCCAGTATATTTTCTACGGGATAATAGGAGGGTTTGGCTGTATATTTGCCGGAGTCGGCATTCAGCGTTACATTAACCGCTGGATCATAAGCCAGCAACCAGAGGAAGATTTCATCGAAATAATCTAGGGTCCGGAAATCACGGGAATCGGATTCTATCGTTTTTCGCATACATGCAGTTGATTTTTGTTCTAGTGCACGAGGCCATCTAAATTTGAGGGTAAAGCCTTTTCAATTTTATTCGTGCATCTGATGTCATGAATTGCCAATCCACAGACTTTTGATTTTCATTAC
>CAIKOD010000013.1 GCA_903828975.1 uncultured Methanomicrobiales archaeon
AGTTTTCTGTTGTTGTGGAGGGAAACAGAATAATCAAAATTGCTAATTTAAAAGATGATTTGCGGAAAATACTCGGATTGCTGGGGAAGTCTTATGAAAATTATTATTTTTGAGGTCCGACCTGCGGAAGATGGGTTGCAGATTAAGTTATTCCAATATTTAGTCACGTCCCGGGGCTCCGCCCCGCCGCTGTGGCGACCCCGATTGGGATAGGGAATAATCTCCAAATCTCTGAAATTTTCTTCCACTGCCCCAATTGAACCCTGCCAATGAATATCTTATCGGGGTTGGGGCAGGGAGGGGATGAGCCCCCCTCCTGTCACGTATCTCCTCTTTTTCTAAACACGCAAGGTTTCAACAGAGCCTAAATAATCACTTTAGATCAGGGAGATGCCGCTGTAACTGATGATGATCCGGCGTGTTTGAAGAAGTCCGGTTCAATCACGTTTCCAGAGCGTCTCGGTCATCCGGATAACATAGCGAACGGGTATAGAAACATGGAGGGGACTCCAGAATGGCCAACAAAATTTTCAATGTTATTTCATGTGGCATGAAAAACAACCTGATTTTCATTGGGACACAAGCGTGCAAAATGAAAATGCCAGGGACTTTTTTTTTAATTACAGCTTCCTGTTTTGTCATGAAATTGTAAATCCAACGACGTTGCGGGCGTAATAAAATTCGTTATTCAGATTTTCATAGGTTTGGTGTGAATGTAAAGGGCTTCGTGAAGCGTTTTTATATGTAAGACCTGTGGACCTGGTTTTGCATAGACTTTTTATACAATATGCAAGCCGTATAATTATGGGCCTCGTCCAGGATTGGCGGGATGATTGCAACCACTGTTGAAAATAGATGGCCATGTAGTTTTGATAATTCAACCTGCCCATAGCAGGGGGATTTTCCCCCTTAACGACTCCAAACGCAACAGGATCCTTCTGGTCTGAATTTTAACTCTTGTTTTCCCGGAAAAATCAGAAATCCGGGATATAATGGCCCGTCTTTTATTTCCTTGCATGGGTCAGTATATGGCGGATTTCAGGGATGATCAGGGTGATCATCGCCAGTTTCACCGCCGCATTGGACCCGGGAATACAGAAAACGACATGTTTCCGGATAATTCCGGCACTAGCCCGCGAAAGCATTGCAGCTGATCCGATTTCCTCATAGCTTTTCGCCCTGAATAGTTCACCGAATCCGTCAATCTTCTTCTCATAAAGAGGTTCAATGGCTTCTATCGTGCAATCATCAGATGTCAGTCCGGTTCCGCCATTCAGAATCAGACAGTCACATTGTTTCAGCCCGTTAACCATTGCTTCCCTTATTGTCTCGATCTGGTCCGGTACAATCTCATAATATTCAACGGCATAGCCTGCCTGTCTGAGACTTGTTGCGATGATCTTTCCACTGGAATCCGTTTCTATGTTCCTTGAGCTTGAAACGGTAATTACCCCTGTTGTTATTGGGATGGGTTGTATATGTTCCGGGTTCATTGCATCACTATTATGATAGATCGGCAATGGCATAACATTTCCCGTTTCTTTTCCTTTTTTGGGTTTGCCGGGACCCCTTTGTTTCCGCTGGAGTTTTATTTGATCCCTGTTCACCAATCTTATCTGGTAAGCTCTGGTTTTCATCTGTCAGCCTGGTATATATTGGATCAATGAATGTCATTTCCAAATGATCAGTATGAGGACCTCCCCTTTTCCTGCATATTCCGATTTTATATAGGAAAAGTCTGGCTTTGTTAAAAGGAAGGTTCTTGAATATTCTTTTCACAGGTGTTTCTTGTTTTTTTGTTTGGGTTGATTGCTTTCTTTTTGTGCCTTTTCTGTTTTGGATTTTCTCGCTGGTTGTTGTTTGTTTTCCCTTTTTCTCTGCATTGTTATTTGTTGGTATATAATCAAAAACAGCAATAAAAAAGCATTCGGTTCATAGCAACCCCAAAAAAAGAAATAGTATACTGGCGGATATGTCTTCAGAATAACATTTCGCAATATATTTATACTAATATCTGATTAATATACAACAAGATTAAACATAGTTTCCTTTTTTAAAATATTTCATATATAAACATTCCAATTTCCAATGGAAATCAAAGGGTCTGGGATCAGACCCCCAAAAAAAGGATATCCAGGTCATATCCAAAGGTTCCTTATCTATGAATTACAAAAAAAGGGATTACTAATCAAACATCGTTTCTTGTGGAAAAACAGGAGATCTTTTTGCAAACCATCTTTTTCAAAAAGGGGAAAACAGGGAAACAGACACAAAAACAACGCAAAAGACCAATAGAGAAGAGATAAATTCCCAAGGGGAAAGGGGTTATAAAAAAAGATTTGCCGGAAAGCGATAAAAACAAAACAGGGCATTAATTGTCTTGAATCACTCTTTGGTAATACCTGAGAGGAAAAAAACCGATCACGAAAGAAAACAAAAGAACAGGCAACCGGGAAAATCCTGAGATATTTCTTCGGGCAAAGAGAAGGAACAAATCCAAGTTATGGGTGGAAAAAGCAGACGAAAAACCTCACATTTCCAGATACAGAATGTATCGAGGTTAAGACCAGAACAGGAACGTGCAGTACTCACAATCTCAAAGAGAAATCAGGAGAACAACATGAACATATCCCCAAATGCTAAAAATCCCGTATTTAAGAACATCTAATTTTTTTTACTTTTTGGGTTTTTTCCGGCATCCCGGTGAAAACGAGACTTCCGAAATTGGGTACTATTGATGCGCTCTTTAATTTCAGGCAATATAATGATCACTTCATAGTAATATACGATACAATTTCTGGATGCGTGGTACTGGTTCTTCCACTGTTCAGAAAATATGAATTAACGGGGAATAAAACGAGAATAAGGACGAGGAAATTAATCCTTCCAGTGGAAACAATGGGGTGTATAACGACGAAAAAAACGATCAGATTTTATGCACGAATATCTAAGGTTTAGCTCCACTGGAAATCATGCCTGAAGACCAAGAAACATCAGTCGGACTTTTTAAAAAGTTCCTCACAAACAATAGAATATTCAAAAACCGCGAGGTCCTCAGGCATTCATACAGGCCAAACATTCTACCTCACAGGCGGCCACAAATTGATCAGATTGCCTCAATTCTTGCACCCGCCCTGAAAAATGAAACCCCTTCAAATATTCTTATTTATGGTAAGACAGGGACAGGAAAGACCGCCTGTGTCCGCTATGTAGGTACTGAACTGGAAAATGCAAGTTCCCAGATGGGGATGGTATGCCGGGTTGTTCACCTCAATTGTGAAGTTATCGATACACAGTACCGGATTCTCGCTCAGATCTCAAAATGTATCCTTGGTCCTGATGAGACGGCAAGTGATAAACTACGTGCTCATATTCCGATGACCGGGTGGCCGACAGACCAGGTGTACCAGGAGCTGAAAAACCAGCTGGAATCGAATGGCGGGGTTCTCATCATTATCCTTGATGAAATTGATAAACTGGTAAAAAAGAGCGGAGATGAGACGCTCTACAATCTTACAAGGATCAATACCGACCTGAAGAAGTCCAAGGTCAGCATGATTGGTATCTCAAACGATTTGAGTTTCAAGGATTTCCTTGATCCCCGTGTCTTGTCATCTCTCAGCGAGGAAGAACTGGTCTTTCCTCCCTATAATGCACCCCAACTCTGCGATATCCTTCTACAGCGCGCGGAAGCCTCATTTGTGGAGAATGCCCTGGATGAAGGTGTTATTCCTCTCTGTTCTGCCCTTGCAGCCCAGGAACACGGGGATGCCCGCCGTGCCCTCGACCTCCTGCGGGTGTCAGGGGAACTCGCAGACAGGGCAGATACAGACAGGGTCACAGAGGAGCATGTAAAAATGGCCCAGGCCAAGATTGAGAGTGACAGCATGATTGAGTGCATTTCAACGCTGCCCACCCAGAGCAAAGCAATCCTCTACTGTATGCTTCTTCTTGATCAGACAGGTCAGAATATTTTTACGAGCGGGGAAGTATCCCGTATCTACCAGGATATTGCTCCGAAAATTGATATTGACGTCCTTACACACCGGAGGATTACGGACCTGATCAGTGAGCTCAATATGCTTGGGGTTATCAATACCCGGGTTGTCAGCCGCGGCCGTTATGGAAGGACAAAAGAGATGTGGTTTGACGCAAATACCTATAAAATAAGGGACGTAATTCTGAACGATCCCAGGCTAAGTCAGCAGGGTCTTGCCCAGATTGATAGCAACTGGGTAAAGAGCCTGTTCAGGTGAAAAAAATGGACGAAAAAGACCATCTCCTCCTCCAGTTACTTGAGGAAAATAGTCGTGTATCGGTTGATGAACTCTCGGTCATGACAGAAATTTCTGCACGGGATGTTGAGTGCAGGATAGCTGCCCTTGAGGAGGCCAGGATAATCAGAAATTATTCGGCAGTCATTGACTGGGAGCGGGCGGGAAACGGAGAGGTCTGGGGCATAATTGAACTGAAAGTCAACCCCGAGCGGGACTTCGGGTACGACCGGATTGCCGAACGTATATCGAAATTTAAGCAGGTACGTTCGCTGCGTTTAATCACCGGGACTTACGATTTCCAGCTACTTGTAACGGGAAAAAATATGCAGGAGGTCGCCAGGTTCGTCTCTGAACACATTGCGCCGATGGACAGGATCCGGGAAACTGCAACCCACATCGTTATGAAAAATTATAAGGAGAATGGGAATTCCCTCTGCGGACATGAAGGGACCGAACGTATTCCATATTCGTTCTAAAGGGTGGCAGAATGAGAAATTTCATCTCAAAAGCGGCGGAAGCGATACCACCATCCGGGATCCGGAAATTCTTTGATCTCGCCCTTACGATGGACGATGTGATCTCCCTCGGTGTCGGGGAACCTGATTTCACCACCCCATGGAATGTATGTGAAGCGGGTATCTATTCGATTGAACAGGGAACAACATCATATACATCAAACCGGGGACTCCAGGAGCTGCGGGACTCGCTGTCAGAGTACCTAAAAGACCATTATGGACTTCATTACGATGCAGACAGGGAGATGGTCATCACCAGCGGGGTTTCCGAAGCGCTGGATATTGCAATACGGGCTGTGATTGACCCTGGTGACGAAGCCCTTGTTACTGAACCGATTTACGTGTCCTACGCACCGTGTGTGACACTTGCCGGTGGTATACCGGTCCCGGTACCCTGCCGTGAAAAAGACCAGTTCAGGCTCATGCCGGATGCGCTTATGGAAAAGATCTCTAGAAAGAGCAAAGTCCTGATCCTTAATTTCCCAAACAATCCAACCGGTGCCGTAATGAAGCGGGATGATCTGAAGGCCATTGCAGATATTGTCGTGGATCATGACCTGCTGGTTATCAGTGATGAGGTGTACGCGGAGCTGACGTACGGGGGGTCCCATGTAGCGCCTGCGACCATTGATGGCTTGTGGGAGAGGACTATTACCCTGAACGGCTTTTCAAAGGCCTATGCAATGACCGGATGGCGGATCGGATATCTCTGCGCGCCTGAGCCAATCTGTGACGCAGCACTGAAGATCCACCAGTACGTTATGCTCTGTGCTCCCGTAATGGGGCAGATTGCCGCTAACGCGGCGATACGGAACGGTGAGGATGAAAAGGATAAGATGGTGAGGGAATACCGCGTACGGAGAAACCTGTTTGTCCATGATCTGAACCGGATTGGGCTCCCCTGCCATGTACCTGAAGGTGCGTTTTATGCATTCCCTTCGGTAACGTCAACAGGGCTTTCAGATTTTGAATTCGCTGAACAACTCCTGAAAGAAGAACGAGTCGCTGTCGTGCCGGGAACTGTATTCGGGGATGCAGCAAAAGACCATCTCCGGTGTGCGTATGCCGTCTCACGAAAGGATTTGAAAGAGGCAGTGATCAGGATAGAGCGTTTTATGTCAAACCTTCCTAATTAGCCGGTTGGGACACCAAAACCAGATTTATTACACCTAAACTTTCTTTTTGTTCTTTTTTGAGGAGATTATTTTACGGCCGCAGCCGGGAAGCCGGGAACTCCCAAAGAATTACACCTCGAAAGCAAGACCTGCAGAAACGGACGAGGGTTGCAGGATATAGATTTATTGCGCTTATCATCCCATACTCCATGATAGAACTTATGAGCTGCACGATTATTGTCGGTGGGTTTTTTGGTGATGAGGGAAAGGGCAAGATAGTTGCGCACATTGCCTACCATGATAAACCAACCATTATTTCAAGGGGTGGTGTCGGGCCGAATGCCGGCCACACGGTCAAGATGGGTGAAAAAGAATACGCGGTCCGGATGGTCCCGTCAGGCTTTATTTATCCGGACGCACGGCTTTTTATCGGCACTGGCGTTCTTGTGGATCCCAGGGTTTTAAAAACAGAAGTTGACATGCTCGACGTCAAGGGCCGGATTTTTGTTGATTCACGGTGTGGGATAATCGAGGAAGACCACATCCGGAGAGACAAGGGGAGTGATCACCTGTCAAAGACAATCGGGAGTACCGGAAGCGGGTGCGGACCTGCCAATTCAGACCGTGTGATGAGATCAGCGAGACTTGCACGAGACGTTCCGGAGCTGAAAGAATACCTGATTGATGTGCCGATGGAACTGAACAGCGCATTAGACCGTGGGGAGCGAGTCCTGCTTGAAGGGACCCAGGGTTTTGGGATCTCACTCTATTATGGGACGTACCCGTTTGTAACCAGCAAGGATACCTCTGCCTCGCAGATCGCAGCGGATAATGGTGTCGGGCCGACCCGGATTGACGATGTAATCGTTGTCTTTAAGGCATACCCGACACGGGTTGGTGAAGGGCCGTTCTCAACAGAAATGACCAGGGAAGAGTCGGATGAAATGGGCATCCAGGAATTCGGGACGGTAACGCACCGGCAGAGACGCATTGGTGAATGGGACGGGAAGATGGCACGGTATTCGGCGATGATCAACGGTTGTACCCAGGCCGCGATCACCGGGATCGACAGGATAGATGAGGCCTGTTTTGGAGCGACCCGTTATGATCAGCTCACCGTGAAAGCGATCACGTTCCTTAAAAAAGCGGAGTGTGATATCGGTGCACCAATAACCCTGATCTCCACCGGGCCCGATGTCGCACAGATCATTGACCTTCGTGACGAGCCATGAAGAGAAGCCTGCTGGATATTCTCTGCTGCCCTGTCTGCAAGGGCGACCTGGCACTGGGGGTTATTAAGGAAGATGAAGCCGGGATTATCGAAGGGACGCTGACATGTGCCAGGTGCAGCGTGGCATATCCGATCAGTGACGGGATCCCGGACCTGCTTCCGCGAACTGATCCTCACCCGGCGAGTAACCAGTAAGGAACCATGGACCAGAATACCTGCTATTCCGCCCGGATAATCAATTATATGACCATTCTTTCTTTTTTTGCCGGAATGAACGGGGGACGGGTATGTATCCTGCGATAGTTCTTCCGCTTGCGCTTCTCATTGACCGGCTGGCAGGGGATCCCGACTCCAGGGTTCATCCGGTCGCACTCCTTGGCAGGTTGATCAGCTGGTGGGGAAAACCGGAAAAATGGCCAGTCAGTTCAAGGAAATTTGCCGGTGTCGTGATGTGGGTTCTGACGGTATTCATTTTTGCCTTACCGTTTTTCTTCGTCAGCATTGTCCTGCCCTGGTACCTGTACCTGATCTGTGCGCCATTTCTCTTAAAAATCTGTTTTGCATGGCGATCATTGGAGGAACATACCAGCTGTGTGGTCAACGCCGCTCGGCATGACCTGGATCTTGCTAGGTCACAGGTGGGGAGGATGGTATCACGGGATAGTGGCAGTCTTACAAAGGAGCAGGTCCTTTCTGCGGGGTATGAGTCAATGTCTGAGAACCTGGTAGACAGCATCATCTCCCCGCTGTTTTTTTTCGGCTTAGCCGGCCTCACGGGAGCAGCGGTGTACAGGGCAGCAAACACGATGGATGCCATGCTCGGGTACAAAGATGAGCGGATAGACCTCGGATGGTGGTCCGCACGAATGGATGATATCTTTAACTACATTCCTGCCCGGATTACAGGGCTGTTGCTCCTCCTCTACTTCGCATGCAAGGGACAGTTCCAGCCCGCATATCTGGCGTTAAAGATGGATAGGAAAAAACGGCCGGGATTTAACGGAGGTATCCCGATAGCGATTATGGCCGGCGGCACTGGTGTCAGGTTCGAAAAACCCGGTGTGTATACCATCGGACCAGGCGTTCGCTCACTGGAGGAAGGTGGCCCGGACATTCTGAAAGCCGTGAGGGTGATTACTGTCGTATTCTCAGCGCTTCTCATCGGCACACTACTTTTATTGCAGATACTGCTCAATATATAAGAATATGAAACTCGAGGAACTGAGATTCGGCACCGAACTGCTGAAACGGGGTTTCGCATCCATGCAGAAGGGGGGAGTAATCATGGATGTCGTAAACGCCGAGCAGGCAATGATTGCAGAAGAGACCGGTGCAGTCGCAGTGATGGCACTGGAGCGGGTGCCTGCCGATATCAGGAAGGCGGGAGGCGTCGCCCGGATGGCAGATCCGGAGATTGTGATGTCAATAATTGACGCAGTCTCCATCCCGGTTATGGGAAAGGTCAGGATTGGTCATTTTGTTGAGGCCCAGGTCCTTGAGTACCTTGGCGTTGACATGATAGACGAAAGCGAAGTCCTGACTCCTGCAGATGAACAATACCATATCGATAAGACAAAATTTAAAGTCCCGTTTGTCTGCGGGGCAAGGAACCTCGGGGAAGGCCTTCGAAGAATTAACGAGGGGGCTGCCATGATAAGGACCAAAGGGGAAGCTGGAACCGGGAATATCGTTGAGGCGGTCCGGCATATGCGGGCGATAATGGGAGAGATCCGCATGCTGAAGGGCATGGACACCCAGGAACAGATTGACTTTTCCCGTGATATTGAAGCACCGGCGGAACTGGTAATTGAATGTGCACGGATGGGGAGACTGCCTGTTGTGAATTTCTCCGCGGGTGGTATTGCCACACCATCTGATGCGGCACTCATGATGCAGCTGGGTGCAGACGGTGTATTTGTCGGTTCAGGGATCTTCAAGTCCTCGCAACCAAAGGTCATGGCTAAGGCCATTGTTGAAGCGGTAAACAACTTTGATAACCCGGAAAAGATTGCAAAGGCAAGCCGGGGACTCGGAGATGCAATGCCGGGGCTGGATATCCATACCTTACCGGAAGACCAGGTGCTCCAGTATCGTGGCCGGTAACAGTATTTTTTTTTTTATTTCTGGTATTTTTTCCCAAATTGTTGGCAATCCGGGATACAAATGGGTTTGAACGACCGTTAATAAGGTGAAAGCAATGGGAATCCGGATCGGGGTGCTTGCTCTCCAGGGGGCATTCAGTGAACATATTGATGCATTCAAACTCGCACTGCAGGTCCTGGACCCCCCCGGGCATTCATCAGTGATTCCAGTCCGCCATGCAGACGAGATCCCCGACCTCCATGGCCTCGCAATTCCTGGTGGCGAATCGACCACCATTTCGCGTCTCATTGATAAAAACCAGATGAGAAGACCGATTGAAGAATTTGAAGGGGGTATTTTTGCTACCTGTGCGGGGATGGTCCTCATGGCAACAGAGGTTGACGATTCACGGATACGAACTCTCGGGCTTATTGAAATGAACGTTGAAAGAAATGCTTTTGGTCGCCAGAGAGAATCGTTTGAGACAGACCTGGTGATTAATGGCTTTGATACACCGTACCATGCCATTTTTATCAGGGCACCCGTGGTCACGAGTTGCGGCCCCAGAGTCGAGATAATTTCAAAAATCGAAAAAGGTATAGTGGCCGTTCGCAAAGATCGCCACTATGCCATTGCATTTCACCCCGAACTCAGTACCGACCCCCGGATCCATATCCGGTTCATCCAGGGGTTGGGTGTTTAATCACCCTTTCACTCTTCAACACACACATCGGAATTTCTGCATCCGGATAAAAAAATTTCAGAATATGGGCCCTGTAGAAATCCTGTGGATAATAAAAAAGTTAACAGAACTGCTTAGACAGGAGGGGGTTTCTCCCCCTCCCTGCCCCACCCCAATAAGATATTCATTGGATGGGTTCAAATGGGCATTCAAGAAAATTTCAGAGATTTAAAAGATTATTCCCTATACCAACCGGGGTCACCACAGCGGTGGGGAGTAGCCCCGGGAGCATTGGAAAATTAAGGAATAGTCCGAAACCGGTAAAAATATATAAGAGCTTTTCTACAGAGCCAGAATATGATTTTATTTTAACCGGAGCCACCTCTGAATGGGGGTTACCTTACCACCTTTCATCGCCGTAGCAGGCAGGAATGGTCAGGTACCCGGGGAACTCCCTTCAATAACCTTCTGCCCCATTGTAGTTGTCCTGCGAACCCTGGTACGTATTGGGCATGTGTTTTTCGATGACCCGGGCAAGTTCAATCAGGTGGGCTTTCATGTTCTCCCCTTCCGGAAGGTCAATGATCGGGACACCCGTCCGATCGGCGACCTCCATTGTCGGGTCGTAAGGAAATGCAAATATTGTGGTGACACCGGCCTCAGCCAGCCGTTTTGCAATCAGTCCCGGATCGTCACCTGGTCTCAGTTTGTTAATAACCCCGAAAAGGCGCGGAATCCCAAGGTCCTTTGCCATTTTCGCGATCTGGAATGCTGTTTCGACGGATTTTACACCGGGTTCGACAATGACCAGGAGGGCCTGGGCAGACCTGGTTGTACCACGTCCAAGGTGCTCCACTCCCGCCTCCATATCCATCACCAACAGGTCAGCCTCGCCTGAAAGGTGTGAAACGACTCTCTTTGCAAGGGTATTCGCTGGGCAGTAACAACCGCCTCCACCGGTTTTGATCGCCCCGAGGACGAGAAGGCGTACCCCGTCTCTGCAGGTGACCCCGAACATATCGAGAACGTCATTTACTTTCGGGTTTATCCGAAACACGACCCCCGAAGCCCCGGGTGGGGCCCCGGTCCGCTCTTCGATAAAATCTTCACGAGAAATTAGCGGCGTTATCGTGTCCGGTTGTCCTGCCGCACCACATCCGAGCGAGTACCAGAGGTTTGGGGAGGGGTCCATGTCGAGTGCGATGACCCGCATTCCCTTTCTTGCAAAAGTCCTGGCGAGTCCGGCGGCGATCGAAGTCTTTCCAACGCCCCCTTTTCCGGTTACTGCGAGGGTGATCATTATCATGCTGTTTAGCGTTGCGGGAATATAACGACTCTCTGGTACCGGGTGATTTGTGGCTCTATGCCCGCCTGAGCAGCCATATGTTAATGGTATACCGGGAATGAAGTACAGGACATACAATGGGCCGTATTACCATCATGCCTGAGGGGATAAGCGGGCCCCTTCGGGAAGGGGAGACACTGCTATCCCATTTTCAGCGGCTTAGCATCAATGTTATTGTCGGATGCGGGGGTACCGGGGAGTGTGGTACCTGCCGGGTACGGGTGTTGTCCGGTGCAGGGGCTCTTTCCCTACCTACCCCGTCAGAAAAGAAATGGCTGGATGCGCCCGGGGGGCGTCTCGCCTGCCAGGCGATAGTGCTTGAGGAATCGGCAACTATTATTGTCGAAACGAGGGATACGGGGGCATTTTCGATTGTTAGCGGGGGTATCCGGGCAGAATTTGAGATAGACCCGGTGATCGCGGTGAAGGAAGTGAATGGGCAACGGGTGATTGTCCGGGATGAAAAGGTACTGGATTCCCTGACCGGACGCTGTGCAGGGGTATCTTTTGATGCCGGAACTACCACTCTCGTCATCCGTTGGTATGATCTTGAAGGCGACAGCTTCACCCCGCTTGCTACAGCATCGATATTAAATCCACAGGGAAGGTTCGGGGATAATGTGATCGACAGGGTAGGTTATGCGACTTCTACCACAGACGGGCAGTCCCGGATGGAGCAGGTGCTTGCAGAGGCAGTACAACGCGTACTGTCATCCGGTCCGGTAAACCCTGCCGAAATATTTGATATCGTCGTAGTTGGGAATACCGTAATGCGGGACCTGATCTGCGGTCTCCCTGTCCACTCCCTTGGACGATCCCCCTATGAATCGTGCCATCCCGGACCGATCGAGGTGCCTGCATGTGATAGAAAAATCCTGATTCACCCCGCGGGGCACCTGTATGCACCACCAGTCCTCGGCCAGTTCGTCGGTGCCGATATGCTTGCAGTACTCCTTGCAATCGGGATGCACCAGCGGGAAGAGGTCACAATGGCCATTGATATTGGCACGAATACCGAGATTGCGATCGGGAACAGGAAAAAAATCCTTGTCACGTCCTGTGCATCGGGGCCTGCATTTGAAGGATCGGGAGTGAAGTGCGGGACCGGGGCAGTGAATGGCGCGATCCAGCAGGTCCGTATCCTGCCCGATGAATCTGTGTCCTGCTCGACAATCGGGAATGCATTACCTACCGGTATATGTGGTTCAGGACTGGTGGACACCCTTGCGGGATTGCTGGAGCACGGGTTCATGGATAACGCAGGAAAGCTTACTGGTGGAAGGAAACGCTTTGTCCTCGCGAACCGTGATGAACAACCGGGGTCCCCAATATTTCTTGATGAAGAGGATATTGATGCCATTAAACTTGCAAAAGCAGCAATTTTTACCGGGGTCCAGACACTTCTTGAAAGATGGGGGGTAACTCCGGACCATCTCTCAAGAATATACCTGGCCGGGGCATTCGGGACGTCAATTGATCCCCTGAATGCAGAACGGATCGGTATGATCCCATCATTGCCCCGCGATCGTGTGATACAGGCAGGAAATGCTGCTATCGAGGGTGCCTCCATGATACTCCTCTCCCGTTCGAAGCGAGACGAAGCAGAGAATATGGTAGCGATCACAGAACACGTCAGCCTTGAAAATGAACCCGGTTTTGAAGATATGTATATTGACGGGCTCAGGTTTGGTCCGATCGAAAACCCGTAATTAAAAAATAACGATAACTACAAGGGAATTTGCCACGCTACGCAAGTTTAACGGTGTTTTGAGCAGTTATCACAATCCGGTGCTCTTCCTCCAATTCCCTGAGATACAGGTCAAACGCCCTCCTCGTTACGCATCCTGATGTTCCCTTGCCGGAAGGCAGACCCACAACCTGCATGGCAAGGTCCTCAACCCCGGTTTCCCCTGATCGTTCAAGGAATGAAAGGATGGTACCTTTCGTTGAAGTGAGGCTGCAACCCTCGAACAATGCATCCTTTAACAGGTCCCCCGCCTCCTGCATCAGCGGGTAACGGGGGTCCATTTCAGCAAGACAGTAGTTCTCTGCCTCATCGTTATGTTGTTCATCATAACAAAACCTGGAAAGGGAATCCAGGTCATTCGTGTCGGCGCCGGCAAGTTTCCCTGCGATGCATGACGCTGAGCCGCAGGGGGTATCGCGGAGGACCTCTACACGGTTGATTTGTCCTGAGCTGATATCAGTGGATACCCCAAAGACCGGCCTTCCAAAAAATTTCAGGAATTCGCCAATCAACGGATCACTGCTCCGGGAAAGGCTGCAGAACGGCTCAGGAAACTCGACATGAACCCCCATTTCGGTAAGTTCATCGGTGATAGTCTTCCTGGCTTCCGGGATTGTGTCCCGGTCATCAATGGGGTAGAGGACCGAACGGACATTCAGCCTCCTGGCAATACAGGGGATCAGATCGCTCAGGTGCCCGTGGACCCCGAGGACTATCAACAGGTCCGCACCGGTCTCCGGAAAATCAGCCGGGATATATCGTTCCGGATTTTCAAAGAGGCTGTCTGGTCCAGGCACATCCCCCTCCGGGACCAGGATCTGTTCCGGCCTGAGCTCGTATGCACCGCTGACCTGTTGCCCAAGCCCTCCGAGGCTGACGGTGTTGATAATCTGTTCCCCGAAGGGTCCCGAAAAGAGAAAGAAAATCTTCATGCCTTTTCTCGCATGAAGTCCCGGCATTTTCTCAGGCCTTCAATACTGTCCCTGCCGTACGCGTCAGCGCCAATAGATCGTGCAAATCCCTCGGTTACTGCGTGTCCCCCGACGATCACGCGGACGTTATCCCTGAGGCCCGCATTGGTAAGACCCTGTATTACCGCATTCATCTCCGGTAGCGTTGTAGTAAGCAGTGATGACATGGCGAGGATATCCGGGGTATTCTCCCTCACCGCCGCTATGAACCTTTCACAGGGGACATCAACACCGGTGTCAATGATAAGAAATCCGTCCGACTCGAGGGTTACGGCAAAGATCGTCTTTCCAATATCGTGGACATCACCAGCCACAGTACCAATAACCACCAGCCCCTTTCCGTCATTTCTGGTAGGGATAAGGGGTTTTAGCATATCGATGGCCCGTTTCATGTTCCTGCCAGAAACAATCAGGTCGGAATTGAAATATCTCCGGAACCCGGGGTCTTCGTACCCCTTTCCTATCTCTTCAAGGCCGAGCTGGAGTTCGGCAAAAATCTCGAAGGGATCTATCCCGCTATCGAGTTTTGACTGGCAGTACTCCCTGATCTTTGTCCCCTTAAAATCGAGCAGAACACTAACCATGTGGGAATGCGCGGTTTCCCTGAGTGGATTATCTGCCATATGACATCCATCCAGGTTGGAAATAACAGGCGAGCGTAAGAAATACGATGCAGTCTTTCTTCCACATGATGTATCCTTTCATTGTTGTTGTAAGTGGATATCAAAGGTAATCGGAATGCATTTCACGGTACTTTTCCTCCGGCACCGGATATCCACCTGAAATGGACATGCAAGGCCGCACAATTGTGTTATGCGACATCATTGCTACCTGATACCGGGAAGTGGGTGGCAATCTCTACCGGTAACTCCACCCGGGTTTGTGATCGACCCCTTCCCATTTCTCCCTGAGATAACCGGGAATTCCTGCGGAATCACGCGGGCCCACCATAACATCCCACTTTATCGCATCCTCGATATCCCCTTTCAGGCGCGCAGCGAGGCCCGGAATTATCAATGTCCTGTGAGAGACCTTTTCTGAAATTCCTGATGAACTGATGATATCGGCCACCTTCTGGGCGTTGAATTTTCTCCCTGCAACTGCTGAGTCAACAGAAAGGCCTTCGGTATCTGCCACCAGCAGGTAACAGTTGAGCTTTTCAATATCCGAAAGGACCGTGTAATAGGTCAGGGCAAAGTTCGAGGTAATCAGCACGGGGCTTGTTACCGGGTCAGGAGTGCCGAATATCCTAAGCCCGGGCTCAACACTCACCGGTTTTCTCGGGTCGTTGTACAGGTTATCGATAAGGACAACAAGGGGCAGTGTTGACCACATTGAAGGGTCCCTGATGATCATAAGATCTGCATACCTGATCGTCATCATTGATGCAAGACAGGACTCCATCCAACGAATTGACTCATCCGGGAGGGAATTCCCCTGGTCCCAGAGGGTCACCGGGGACCCGATAAGGGGGTGTCCCAGTAATGAGTCGTCGCCGGAAATTGCTGATGTCCTGATCATGGTCATGTTATCGAGGGACCTCGGGAGAGCCTCCCCAAATCCGCACCCAGGGTCAATGAGGAGATTTTTGACTCCCCTGTCTGAAATTGCGGAGATAAGCGACCGTATTGTACCGACGTTTCCGTCGGCATGGACTGCAAGGGGGCATCCGGAACGGCTGGCAAGTTCAGCCATCTGCTCCCAGTTTGATTCATCAGCGGCGTATATGAGTGGTCTTTTATCTTCTGCCACCTCGAGGCCGGCTGCCATTACCCCCGGGTCAGGTGACCAGAGGACCAGTGGCATCTCTGTCAGCCCCTTCACAGTCTCAACGGTTTTTTGGAAGCTATCAGCATCACCGGAAATCGAACGGATGGCGATACCGTCGAGTTTCAGGGTGTGACCGATATATGGGTAGGAAAACGAACTGGTCTCCCTGACCCGGTTAGCAATGCCATCTGCTGCCATCGTGTCATCCACCGTCGTAAAGATCGCAGTCTTGTTAAAATAGCGGAGCTCGTGGCGGTGGATGACGAGCTGGCCCCCGACCCTGATCTCCCGGCCCCCACGACCGATAGCAACCTCTTGTACCGGCGGGGCAAGGAGGGCCTCGAGTTTTTCGAGGTTTACCTGGAATTTTGAGTCAACAAGCGGGGGACACTGGGCAAGTGTCAGGCCCCGTTCACAGAGCTGGACAGCAAATCCCATGCAGGTCTTAGGGAGGCACTCCCCACAGTTGGTACGGGGAAGGAGCGGATAAAGATTCATCGGGCCTAATTTTTTCTTCGTCATCTTTTTCCCTCCTAATGCCCCACCCCGATGAAATCAGGGAAGGTCGGGGGGTTTATTCCCTCTGCAAGCCATCCGACAATATCCTCAATTGTCCTTGCCCCACCGGGATGGACCATGATAAACAGGTCAATACCTGCAAGAAGGAATGCAAGGGCTCCGGTTGTTTCCCACAACGGGCCCCGGTACTCGCGAGGTCCAAGTCCCGCATCCCGTTTCCAGGCCTCGCGTGCACCCCATGAATTTGCAGTCCCTGAAGCCATCGGGCACTGGAGCTCTTTGTCGCCCATCAGGCCTGCGAAACGAATGCGTTCCATTACCGAGAACGAATACTCCAGTCCGTACCCGAGCGCCGCAGATGTCGGGTCCATGATAATCTGGTCGGGTGGCAGGTACCCCATCAGCTTGCGGTTCAGCTCCTTGGCCTGGTTAATATCAATCGGGCTCCAGGCGAGGACAACATGGTTAAACTCCTGTGCTGCCTTTGCTACCGGTTCCCACATGCTCATGGTGGCTGATGAGAGAAGGATCCGCTCCCCGGCACATACTTCAGCTACTTTAGGGAGGAGTTTTGCATCTTTTTCAGGATTTCCCGATCCGCCGATGATGAGTGGCACATCCACTGCCTGGAGGAGGTCCTCAACGAGGCTGACGGCACGCTTCACGGGAGTATCCTTGAGGTACGGGTCCGTGCTGATCAGGTCAAGGTCGATTAAGTCAGCGCCATAGCGGTCGACCCAGGCCTTCGCCCAGGCGCAGGGGTCCTCAAGAGCATCCCCGAACGACTCTTTAACCGGCCCCGGGAGTGGTGGGACCATATCGAATACACTCCCGGCGACCACGGGGGAATGGGGGTCCGTCCCCTCGAACAGGTGGAATGGTGGCGTCGATGACCCGCCGATGGTCACCGATTTCACACGGCTTCCGCCATCTCCCCGGGTTGAGCCGAGGATTACTTCCCGGATTTTTCCAGGGTATGACCGTACCGGCGGTGTATAGCCGATATCAACTAGCCCGGCCAATGGAGCCGGCATCGGCACAAGCCCGGTGACCGCCGGGAACCCCGAGAGATCTGCCAAAGAGACCGTGAGCTCCTTTGCCGTCAGTGTGACCCCCTCCAGTTCTAATTCGCCATCACCTGCAAGGAGTTTAATCAGGCTCCGGATCAGTGCATCCTGCCCGTTTTCCATTAATTCCTCCCTTTTCTTACAAATACCCGGTCCGCGTGGAGCCGGATATTATGGAACGTGATCGAGACGCCGGCAGCAGGCCCAGAAGTCAGGGAACGGCCATCATGAATGTCAGCAACGGATAGAACATTGTCTGATGCGGGGGCTTCAGCTGCTGCGGTCCGTGAAAGGATTGGATGATGGTGCGCCCGGAGAAATGCCAGCATCTCATCCATTGAGGTTACGTCCTTCTCGGTTGCGATTTTATCAGTCATATCGGCCGGGATGAACGCCCTCAGTTTTTCCCGCACTTCAAAGGGCATCCATACGATCCGCTCCCATCCCCCGCTTGCCCGTAGAAATCGCGGAGACCTCATATACTCGAAAGAAAGCCCATGGAAACCATCCACTTGTCTCCCTCCCCCTGTTGAGTCCGCAATGGAACCGAAGCTCAGTCCCGTGGGTGTCAGTCCCCGGAAGTCCCGGTTTACAATCCCAAGACCATCGCATTCAGGGAGATAAAATGTCGTACATTCAAAGCAACCGCATGATGTATGGGGATAGCCAAACGCCGTATACAGCTGGACTCTCGAAACATCAGACAGGGACTTTTCCTTGACCACACGGTTAACACCTTCATATTCTCCTGCTTCAGGGTCGATGCACACACCTTTCTGGATCTCGTAAATCGGACCCCTCGGGTCAACTCTCGAGGCTGCCCGACCGTCAAGCCAGCTGATCGCCCCGCAGTTGGCGTACCGCTCCGGGGTGATTACACAGACATGGGGGGGTGCAAATGACTGGCAGAGAGAACAGCCATAGAAGACATCCACGTCCTCATCGGTCATGCCCCGTGTCCTTGCATCGCGTTCCTCGTAGGTCTGTACTGCTATGGCATGCCAGCGGTGCACGAGCGCCGGGTCGGTGATTAATGTCACGCTGATACGGTCGATAATCGGGAGTGCACTCCGGAAAAGCCTGATCAGCACCGTCCCGACATGATTAAGCGTGAGGCCCCTGGCGACCGCCTTTTTATCGACCCGCAGCCAGATCCCATCCCTCTGGTTCAGGTGCATGAACCCCTCGATCCAGTTACAGAAGTCGTGGATACGTCGTTCCATGACCGCTTCCATGTCAGCCTCCAGCTGGGCACCGGCAACCTCAACGCAGATACCAAAGGGGATAGCTCCACCAACCGCCATCTCGGAAAGATCGGGACCGAGTAACCGTACTTCCCCGTCGTGGACCTCCTCCTGATTTTTCACCCGGAGGATCTCAAATTTTTCTTTTACCTGTGGCCCTCCGAGCTCTACATGCATCGTTTGTTTTCGAATTCGTTCCCCTTCATAAACGACCCCGATTTCGACCGGGATATCCGAAAACATCCCTTCCGTTGTCATGCGCAGCCGACCTCATCGGCAATTGCATTCAGGTTTGTCAACCATTCGTCCCTGCTCTGGTTTGGAAATGAGAGCGTGCAATGTGGCTGGTACCGCTGATCGATTGAAATAAACCTGATCCCTTTCGGAGCGAATGATTTCAGTCCTGACTGGAGCAGCCATCCCATACTATAGGGGAAACCGATAAACAGGACGAGGTCGGGGTGCTGGTGGTCATCGCTGATGCTCCATTCCGGATCATTCAGCCGTGATCCGATTTCCATCATTGAAAGTGTAGCGGTCGGGGTAAAACCACGTTTCCTGAACGCCTGAGCGGTTGATGGTGTCGTAATAACCGGGATCTTTCCGGCATCAGCAATACGGATGATGGTATCAACGGGGTTTCCTGCAACGCCTGCAGGAGCCCCTGCATGATGGGCAACAACGATAAGCGGGTTTATTGCTTTTTTCAGCAGGGCTGCAATAACCGCCGGTTTTGTAACCACCGTTGACTGGGTGCTGCCGGGGACTTCATAGCGCTGCCAGGGTACCTCGTCAGTCACTCTGCCCCGCCCCCTCTTCGTACCAGCCTGGGTAGCAGCGTAGGGTCCGGGATACGGCCGTCCCCTTCTTTCCAGTCTGTCTGGCGCAGGGCTTTCTGGATATCCTCTTTCATCGCCACCGGAATATCCGCGGTGGTACGCACAAACAGGTGCATATCGTCCGGCATAACCCCGAAGAACTTCCTGTGGAGATCGACGTAATGGTTCAGCTTTATGGACCTGCCCTTTGTCGTGTCGCTCGGCCTCATGCAGAGTTTAGGTATGAGCACCATCGCTTCTTCACGTGTCTCGGCGACGGCGAACAGGTGCTCCGGAGTGGGTGCCGCGTAGACCCGTTCCCCGGTCCTTGCATCAATGACTTCCCAGTCCTCGGTGTGGTCCTTCCGCCCGAGGAGCATTCTCCGGTATTTTGCACCGTGAGGCCCTACAATGACGGGTATCCCAAGACGCCAGAACCCTGCAGCAATGGAAGATGCCTTCTGGGACATCGCACCCCATGCGATCCCGACGGCCCCGACACGGTTATGGACATAGTCTGCGATCTCTTCATAATTTGAATTCAACTGCCTTCTCGCAAAAATGCTCGCGATTTTAATCGCAGCCCCCGATATGTGGGCGTTTGAAACGCAGGAACCACAGTTGACAAGACCTCCCGCATCGAAGGTCCCGGGGTACGCCTCATAGAGTCCCTGCCCGTCTTCCGTTGTGTACATCCCGAGCTGCATTGCGGCACAGCCCGAGGTAGTCACAATATAACGTCTTTTTAAGAATTCTTCAGCGATAAAGCCTACATCCTTCCATGAGCCCGGGTTGTTCGAGCACCCGACCATCCCGAGTACACCCGGGACTTCACCCATCACAATCGGACCGCCGACTGCACGGATCTCGGTGTCCTGTATTGGTCCCCTTCCGCACCGGACCCGGAATTTCTCTTTCCCCATCCGGATCCGTGATGCACCGAGGATCATCGTGTGGGGCATGAGGCCCTTTGCACAGACCCCCTCTGCTTCACAGCGCGTGCAGCCGATACATGACTCATAGAGTTCACCAAGTAGGCTCAGGTTTCCCTTTCCCGCAGCAGCGATTGCCTCTGCAAGGGGGAGGTCATTGGGACATACCCGCCGGCAGTTTTCACACCCCCCACAGGCCTTTGCGGCGGCAGCAACGGTGGCCTCGTCAGGAATTGCACGGAATTTTCTCCTTTTCGGGAACATGGCCGTTGCAAGGCGGACTGCCACCTCCCCTGCTTTGACAGGGTCGAGAATTGCCGCACCAGTGCTTTTACCGCTGATAATATCCCCAACGATGCTGTCGACCGTGTCACGGGTCCTGTCCGGGAGCCCCTGGAAATTTTTGCAGCTTGTCGCTATTACCGGTGCATGTACCTTTTCCGCTTCGATCACGACATCCGTCCTGACGCACTGTTCATCGATTACGATGACATCAGCCCCACCGTAACGGATAAACCGTATCTGGTGCGAGAGAGGACCGACTATCTTTGTCTGGTTATTATATCGTGTCAGATCAAGGGCGGTACAGCAGATCCCGGCAAGGTCAATTGCGTCCTCAAGGCCATGGTCGCGCATATAATCTGTAATCTCAACCGACGGGGCAACATTATGGCCAATAACAAGAATTGACGGTTTTCCGGGATCCAGGCACCCGATACCGATATCAACGAGTGCTGCCTCCGGGTCACCTTTTGGGAAATTAAGTGATGAGATCTGTGCGATGTCGGCAGCTTCCATTGCGACGTGATCGATCATCCCTGCATGGAAGACCTTGGACTCAAAATCGATATTGTTACCTTCCTGACCGGTATGGCAGCAGGCGAGGAGCTGGGTGATCTCCTTCTCGCAATAATCGAGCACATCTTCGAGATCTCCGAGGGTGATCGGCTTGATCCCGGTTACAAGCCTGATATTCGGGGCTTCCAGGTTTACGGACGCACCAATATCGAGATGGTGGTCACGGCCCGATGTTTCAATCAGGCGTTCTAGAAGATGACGTGCGTGACCCGTATGTGTTGCGGTCCCGATTGATGCCGAGAGCAGCACGATACGGGACTGCTGGGCTGCCATATCTATCCCGCAGGCACCGCGCTTCCCGCGGGAAAGGTCACATTTTCCCATGGTGCATAAGCAGCAAAGGTCACAGAACGGGAGATAATGCGGTGGGTATTTCTTCAGGAGTTTATGGTCCCATTCCCGGAGATCCCCGATACCAGGCATACGCGTAGGGCCCGGTCTCTCCTCCCACCCCCTGATGATCCGCCCGATATCGAGTTCGACCCCGTGTGCCCTGATATCGTCGCCAATCAACTCGTCGATTTTAACCCTTGCTTTCATTTGCAGTATTTTCCTCTCGTATGGCTGGACATATAAATCATGGGAATAAGCAATCTTAACACTTTGCCGACAGTGCATTATCAGGCTCGTTTTTAGATTTGCGTTCGGTGGATCGCACCTTTGAGGATCCAAGCACGAAAAAGTGTAAGAAATTTTATCCCTTCTATCTTCTTTTAGTGTTCACTTACTAATATAGTATAATATTTTATTATATATCTATCAAATACGGCATTCGTTTTCTAAAATGGGCACGGTTTACCCTGAACAATTGGCATTTGTTCAATGCGTGTTCAACAACTGTTCAGTGCGTTCAGAAAAAAATTTGAAATTGGTAGTCTCTCTAACATAATTCACCATCGTTTGAGGAAGGCTAATTCTCTGTGTTGAATGAGTTTGTTCGAGGTTTATAAAATTCTCATATCGGGTACTAAACTTGAATCAGGACAATTATTTTCACGTTATGCAAATACTAATTATTACTAAACTATACTAAATTAGTATTTCTTTATAACTGGAAACAGTGGAAATCCAAATACTAATAAATACTAATCTATACTAAATTAGTATTTAGGGTACCCATCTTATGCAGACGTTACCGGAAAAACCGCCAACTGATATTGGGGCATTTCTCACCAAGGGAAGTATCAGTGATCATGATCTTCAAAAAGAAGTATCAGAATATAATCGGCGGTATCTTTTCTGGGATGAGTTGAAGTACCGTGTGAAGGATCCCGAAAAAAGGAAAGTCATCTGGGGTCTGATGAAATTTTTAAGGATGTTAAGGTATGAACATGTTTCATTCAAATGCCTCACCCTTACCTATTCATTTATTCCTGAAATTGTAAGGGGGCTCCATTTTATTGACCGTTACCTTTCCGGTACAATCAGGATTCACAATAAAACGATAAAATTGGAACAATCTTATATCATCAACTCGCTCATGGAGGAGGCCATCGCCTCCAGTATCCTTGAAGGCGCGGTCACAACGAGGAAAAAAGCCAAAGATATGCTCCTGAAAGGGAGAAAACCGAAAACCAACTCAGACCAGATGATTCTCAATAATTATGAGGCGATGCGGTTCATTTTGGAAAATAAAGATGAGCCTCTATCAAAAGAAATGATCCTGGAAATTCACAGGATCGTAACCAAAGGAACCATTGAAGATGAATTGGTTGGAGTTTTTCGATCAACGGATGATATCGTAGTTGCGGACCCCGTAACAGGGACCATTTATCATACTCCACCAGATTGTGTGAAAATCGACGAGTTTATTCAGGAAATGTGTAACTTTGCGAACCGGATTGAAAAAAGTGCTAAACAGTCGGCCGGGGAGTTTACCCATCCGGTTATTAAAGGGATAATCCTGCATTACCTCATTGGTTACCTTCATCCATTCAATGATGGGAATGGTCGAACGGCCCGGAGTATTTTCTATTGGTATGTCCTTTCCCATGGTTATTGGTTATTTGAATACATGCCCATTTCCCGGATTATCCTCAGATCGAAGAAAAAATATGGCTTATCATATTTGTATACCGAGTATGACGAGAATGATCTCACCTACTTCATAAATTATAATATCGGCTGTCTGCAGGAAGCCCTGGAAGACCTATTAAAATTCTTAGAGAAAAAGCAAAGCGAACAAAATGCAACAAAAGCAATTATCAAGAAAATCGAGAATATCAATCCACGACAGGCCAATATTTTACGTTATATGATGGAACACTCAGATGAATATTATACGATCCGCCAGATTGTGCATATGTATGGAATCGTATACCAGACTGCGAGGACTGATCTTCTCCACCTCGTAACTATAGGTTATTTAAAAATTGAAAAGCGAGGGCGGGAATTCTTATTTATCTTTAATACTAACTCCGAAATCTGGAATCCAAAACAGGAAGAGCAGAAAATAGAAAATCAGGTTGTAGATACTAAACAAAGGCAATTGGATGACTTTCCCAAAGGGACGAATGACCCTGAATAACATCGTTATGTATCACACGTTTTCAATATTTCAGAGCAAGGAGGGCTCTCAAAATGAATATCCTCTTATATCCAATTAGCGTCAATGGGTAGTAGGAAGTAGAGATGGCGAAACCAATTGAATTAGTGACGGTCCTTGAAGGGGAACATGCAAGGGTGTTTCATGAATATATGGAAAGTAACGTCATCCACGATACACATGAAGGTCGAAAAATTATGAGAGAGGCCAGGGATCTTTCAAAAAGATTCAAATTTTTATGAAAATCCCTCTCAAAGACTTACAATTTTTAAAATTAGACGAATAAACCCATAATTTTCATCCTTTAAGTTTATCGATAATTTCCCTTACGCGTCTGATGTGTGCAAGCACATCCCCTCTGCTTTTCACTGTTGCTTCTATTAATTAACAGTTCAATGAATTCTAGGGCTACATTTCCATAAATCTTTTTTAAATTCTCTACTTACGTTCTTCGTTGAATACGAGGTGGACACTATCGAGAAGTTGACCGGGGAAGAGAAGGCAGGAATGGATACAATTGCTTTCCAGATCTGCGAGAACTGTTGCCAGGCTGTAGCATTCCCGACCCGGAAAGGGACCGGGCATATCGAGGTGGGCTCGTGACCTCGGTTACCGTTTCGCTCCGGACCGCCATATTGATCGCAAAAGACCGGAAAAAGGCAATTCCGAGGTGGAAACAGTGGCGTTTACGGAACCCGGAAAAGGATAAGGAGCAAAGGAGGGCCTATTATTGGCGGAATAGGGATAAAATCGCTGTAAATAGCCGTATTCGGTATTGGATGAGAAAGGAGGTCAATGCGGGCGATTTAAACGAACAGGGGCGGGGGAAGTCGGTTGGGACTGGGTAATACTACCCCCATTGAGAGGGTTTTCTGGTAATTCGGTCTTATTTCGGTTGTTTTAGCTGATTTTGGGATAAATGGGGACGTTTGTTTGACCCCTAAATCCGCTGAATTTGAACGACATTGGGCCGGGCATTGAATCTCTCAATTTCGCCCTTTTATCACACTATTCCTTTATGATTGCTTTTTGCGGTGCTAGACGGCACGAATAGGAAAGGGGCGGTGTTTGTGGGAAATAGGGTAAATATTTTTTGATACAAAATAAACAATCGAATGTGAAAAAATTAAACTCTGATTGGCCTTGGTTTAATTTCCAGTTTACAAGGATCGGATCCTGCAAGGTGTTTGTGAGTACCACACGAAATATGAGCGTCACATTCAGCCAGATGCGGACATCGCGTACAATCCGATAAGATTTTGTTGGTCATGATATCATTTGATAGCCAGTAACACGGGTGCAGTCTGTATAACCCTTTTGTTAACTTGCAATTTTTGTGGTAACTTCAGGATGGTATCCCCACATCGCTCACTCTCGTTACGTCTCATTCTGTCCGTCCGGTTATCTGCCTCGGGTCGGGCGTATGATGGACCTCGCTATGTCACCTTATTAGCACACAGTGCCTTTACCTTCGACATTCAGGGTCCAGAAAGGAAAAACCGGGAATGCGACGATTTCCGGGATCCTGGTACAAAAATGTATCTACTATTAGACCGACAAAGGAACTTAATGTCTGGGTCAGGTCAGGTCAGGTCAGGTCAGGTCAGGTCAGGTCAGGTCAGGTCATGACTGCCCCGAAAAAAAAGACCCCTGCTAAGAAAAACGTCCAGGGTATCACGCCGGAACCACTATTCCCTATTATCGGGATCGGCGCCTCTGCCGGTGGGCTCGAAGCATTTGAACTCTTTTTCAAGACGATACCTGCCGATAGCGGGATGGCATTTATGCTCGTCCCCCACCTCGACCCGGGCCATGCAAGCATGCTCTCCGAGATCCTCCAGCGGAACACCACGATGCCCGTCCACGAAGCGCTGGACCAGGCACTAATCCAGGCCAACCACGTCTACATCATCCCGCCCAACAAGGACATGGCGATCTTCCACGGCACCATCCACCTGAGCGTCCCCGAACAGGCACGGGGACTGCGCCTCCCCATCGACTCCTTCTTCCGGTCGCTTGCCGAGGACCAGGGTGAACGGGCGATCTGCGTAATCCTGTCGGGCAGCGGCTCGGATGGGACGCTCGGGCTCCGGGCAGTCCACGGTGCCGGCGGGGTCTCGTTTGTCCAGGAACCGGCAACCGCCAAGTACGATGGGATGCCAGCAAGTGCCGTAAAAAGCGGTCTTGCCACCTACGTGCTGCCGGTAGAGAAGATCACGGAGGAGCTGGTCACCTACGTCAAGACCATCGTACAGACCGGTGTTCCCCCCGTCCTCCCGGTCCCCGCGGTAACCAGTGCCATGACCAGGATCCTGATGCTCCTCCGGTCGAGGACGGGCAATGACTTTTCCCAGTACAAGAAGAGCACGATAACACGCCGTATCGAACGAAGGATGGTGGTACACACTCTTAAGGACATGGACTCATACGCCCGTTACCTTCGGGAAAACCCCGCCGAAGTCCAGGTCCTGTTCAAGGAACTGCTCATTAACGTGACCAGCTTCTTCCGGGACACGGAGGCATTCGCCGCGCTGAAACGTGAGGTCCTGACCCTGATGTTCGACGATAAACCCGAGAATTATATCTTCCGGGTCTGGGTACCGGGGTGTGCCTCCGGAGAAGAGGCATACTCCCTTGCCATACTCTTCCGCGAGTATATTGACGAGATCAACCTGGACTTCAAGTTCCAGATCTACGCGACCGATATCGATGACGATGCCATCGCAACTGCACGGGCGGGTCTGTACCCGGCAAATATCGCCATGGATGTCTCACCCGACCGGCTACGCTGGTTCTTTACCAAAGAGGAGACCGGCTTCCGGATAAAAAAAGAGATCAGGGAGCAGGTTGTTTTTGCCATCCAGAACGTGATCAAGGACCCGCCGTTCACAACAATGGACCTGATCAGCTGCCGGAACCTGCTCATCTACCTTGAAGCCGAACTCCAGAACCGCGTGATCCCGGTGTTCCATTACGCGCTCAGGCCGGAAGGCATGCTCTTTTTAAGCCCATCAGAAGGCATAGGAAATTTCACCGATCTCTTCGGCCCGCTCG
>CAIKOD010000014.1 GCA_903828975.1 uncultured Methanomicrobiales archaeon
ATGATACATCACATGTTGCTGCAACAAGGAAATTGATGTAGTGTAAGTCAGAAATCTGGATCCTATTAACCACGTAATATATTCAGTTATTTATATATATTGATCTTTCTATTTGCTTCTGTCTTTGCGTAACTCCTATGAATTATAACTCTTGTAAGTACCGCATGATCCGCAGGTAGCCCTGGGAGAGAGACCTCGGGAGTGGTACTACCAACTCATGGATTAACAGGATCTCCTCCGAAAATCCAGGAAGAAGGACATTTACAGTACTTCTGGACCATATCTATGCACTTTAGACCGGGAAACTGAATTATGGTCCGGACGAACCGTAAAGGGAATTTTTAATTGCGATCAGGCCTCCGTAGAATTCCTCCAGGTATTCATCCATTAAAAGGCTGCCTTCCTCGAAAGGGCAGTCTTCCTCAATTATCTTGTTGATCATATCGCGGGTTGGCAGGATGATATCTATCGGGACACCCGCTTCACTTGACCCCCTGATAAAGGCCTCACGAAAGACCCCGATACAATATGCGATCCGGAATTTGTAGACATCACGGGTCTTTTCCAGGTACCCTTTCACCCGCCCGGTCTCTATCCGGAGGAAGTCGGCCTGGACTTTTTCATCTTTGCATTTTCCAAGCATGTACTTGTAATGCGCATACGGGTACATCTCCTCAAGTTCAGCAGGGAGGATCCCACACGTACCGAAAATAACAATATGATAGTCTGACGGTTCAAAGACACCAGATATTATTTTCCTGATAATCCGGTGGCTGGGGCTTGCACTGTATGGTTTACGGACGGCGCAGGGCATAAAGATAGCAATGTCCCGGGGTGCGACCTCGTATTCATCGATAATATAACGGTATGACGTTTCAAATTCAGGAAGGTAAAACGGGGGTCCCGTCAGGGGATCTCTGGTTTCATTTTTCTCTGCCACCGGTTTTTCCTTGTCAGACATGCTTATTCCATATCAGATTACCCCGGGGACACAAGAATATTATTCAGGGGATCAGCCATCTGATTGCAATAATCTGGTCAATGTCTGACAGACAGCTACATGCCCCCTTCAATTCTCAATTGACTCCCAATTTATTCGCAGTTAACCGTATCATTAAGTGTTTCCGGGCTGACTCTACCATAATCAACAATGAGTTGGTACAATGAACTACTCAGTGATCCTGGTGGGCATTGGCATTATCTGCCTGATGACCATCGCGTCCTCAGGCTGCCTTGGAACAACACCTGGCAGCCCGCAACCAGTACAGACCCCGCCACCGGCACCGTCAGGGACGCCGGTACAGCTAGGGCACCAGGTGGTAAATGAAGAGCAGAACAAAGAGACCGTGAATCTGGCCCTAAACAGCACAATGACTCTGAAACTGAAAGAAAATCCTACAACGGGGTTCCAGTGGAACCTTACCGTGGCCCCGGGACTCATTATCACAGCTGATACCTACCTGCCCCAGGCACCGCAACTCGTGGGTTCAGGCGGAGTCCATACCTGGGACATGAAAGCAGTCCGGACCGGCACACAGGAGGTGAAGGCGGTTTACATGCGGTCCTGGGAGCCAGTGACTGGCAATGAGACCACATTCTCAATGACCGTGATCGTTGCGAATACATGAAAATCAATCCCAGTAATCCGACCTCCTACTCTTTTTTTATTGAATGGTTCAATTGAAACTCATAATATGATCAGATTTACCTCAATCAGGAAATTCCTCGAAAAAATCTGATAACAGATAAACCGGCATACAAAAACATTGCCGGAAGACCCGGGCGTTGGGGGGGACTTTTTTATAATTGATGATCATAGTATCGCCCATGTCTCCAAGACACATCTCAAAAGAGATACCTGTCCGTTTACGATCACCATTGACGGGACAGGACAGGGCCCGTCACCGGGACTCCCACAGGCACCATCCCGAAACAAGCCCGTTTCCCCATCCACCCCACCAGTCATATAGAAAGCCCGCACTTCCACCAAGGCACCATCCCCACACCAGGCCTGTTGACCTGAATATCGATCACGGGAGCCGGCAGGACCGGCCTCAACCGGAAAAAATATTCAGCAAACTCAATAAAAATGAGTTCCGGCGTTTATAAGAGAAATTCGTCATTGAGAACAATCTTTTTTTTTGATAACCGGACCAGACCGCATTGTAACCCTTCCATTTTGAGCAGGTTTAACAGGACTGCCAGGCAGAGCGGTCAGTCCGCAATCAGGGGAAAGGATAAACCATTTCTACCACGAGCACAAAATTAATATAAAAATTCTTACATGAAGGTGAAATGAATGGGACTTTTTGATAAACTGGCTGGGACCAGGAACGTAGAGCTGAATCCTAAATCAGCACTAGTACTAACCGCGCTTACTGTTGTTGCAGCAGATGGGGTAATTGACGAAGCGGAAATGCTTGACCTGGCAAAGATTGTCCGTGGGGACAAGAAATCAATTGATGATGCAATGGCGGTCCTCAGGGTAAATTCACTTGAAGGATCGATGGACCTCGTCACAAAATGCTTAAACGATAAACAGAAGATCGCAACACTTGCCATAGTAATTGACGTTGCCATGGCCGATGGTGTGCTCGCCGAAAATGAACAGAAGCTTATACAGATGTATATCAACAAGTTTGGGGTATCAGAAGATATTCTCAAACCTATTTTTGATACTGTAGCAATCAAGAACGATTTTTCAATCTTCACATAATTTTTTTGTGAAATACACCCGATTTTTGATAACCACCGGGTCCGGGGAACAATGGTCCCGGTTCCAGGGTTCCGATCTGACTGGCTTCCTTTCAGGTTGGAATAACCGTCCTTACAATACCTGATTACCATTTTTAGATACCGATCGAGCCTCATGGCCAGGGCAGGGGATGGATATATGAGATAACGGCTTCCAGATACAATAAGGAGCGCTACATGGAACTGATAAGCCAGTTTGTTCTTCCCTATTGGCTCAACCTGCTTGCACTCTTCCTGATGGCATTAACCGGCGCAATTGCAGCGATTGAAGAAGGTTACGATATTATCGGTGTGACAGCACTCGCTTTAATTGCCGGGACCGGTGGGAGCCTGCTTCGGGATATGATCCTCCAGCAGGGAATACCCCTGTTTTTCCGTGACCCTTCGTTCCTCTATGCAGTGGTAATAGCGGTCCTAATCGGGATAGTGTTCCGCACATATATATTTCAAAATAAACGACCGTTCAACATCTCGTTTCTCCTTTTCGATGCCCTGGGCCTGGGGATATTCGGGGTTGTCGGGACCCAGATGGCCTTGTTTGCAGGCCTGGCTTCAGCCCCGGCAATACTTACCGGTGTGATAAACGCCACCGGCGGGGGCCTGCTCCGGGATGTGCTGACCGCCCGCGAACCACTTATTTTCAAGCCCAGCCAGTATTACGCGGCTACATCACTCGCCGGGTGCATAATTTTTGTCACAATAGCACTGTGGCTGGGGCAGAGCGCGGTAACTGCTGCATTCACAGCGATATTTCTGACCTTTTTCCTGCGTGCACTGACCATGTGGTTTGACTGGAAGACGAAACCATTAATTGATGTAACCATGCTCCCAAAAAAGAAACAGGAATGAATAACCAGTCCAGGACTTCGGCGGAAATTTCCGTTGACATTTTTCAGCAGGAAAAGGGATTATAATGACGGGGATCAGAATTGCAGATCCCGGACCTCCCATTTCCAGTATTGTTTTTACCTGGTTGAACACGACACAGATAATAATACAGGCAAGAATCTGGCCTCTGTCCAGCCCTGGAATTATACGTGCCTGATCCCAGTATGATCTGACAGCTCCGAATTCGTTGTGCAAAGGTCCCCGGGGTTCATCTGGTGGACATCGCGGTACCCGCTGAGCCTCGCGAAATCCTTCAGCTCATTTGTTGAAACTCTCAGGTAATTCTCCAGTTTTTTCGCAGAAATATCAATATTCAGGCGTTGCCGTAAGAGGGGGTCCTGCGTGGTAATCCCAATCGGGCATCGTCCGGTACTGCACAACCGGTACTGCTGGCAGCCACATGCCATCAGCGCAGCGGTACCGATAGCTATGGCATCGGCTCCAAGGGCAAGTGCCTTTGCAAAATCCGATGAGACCCTGAGGCCCCCGGTGATAATCAGCGAGATATTCTTTGCACCTTTTTCATCAAGGTGTTTTCTTGCCCGGAACACTGCGAATGGTGTGGGTACAGAGGTCGCAGCCTTGATAAATTTAAAGGCCGCACCCGTTGCACCCGGCCTTCCATCCACGGTGATAAAATCTGCACCCGCATAAATAATCGCGTCCAGGTCATCTTCAATGTGCCCGGCCGCAATTTTTACACCAACCGGTTTCCCGCCGGATTTCTCGCGGAGCCATTCGATTTTTCTCAATAAATCATCCTGATTTCTGATGTCAGGATACGTAGCAGGGCTGACAATGTCAGTGCCCTCCGGGTACCCCCGAACCTTGGCGATCTCAGGGGTGACTTTCTCGGCCGGGAGTCGGGCACCAAGCCCGGGCTCCGCGGACTGTCCGATTTTTATCTCAATTGCATCAACAGATTTCAGGTTTCCATCGGTCACGCTGTACAGGTTCGGGACATATTCAAAGATATATTTATAGGCATTTTCCCTGGATTCCGGGAGAATCCCACCCTCACCGGAACACATCGCGGTTTTTACCCCGGCACTCCCTTTCGAGAGGGCAATTTTCACTTCCCTTGAGAGTGCACCAAATGACATGTGGGTAATAAATACCGGTGTTTCGATTACCAGGGGTACTTTTGCAGCCGGGCCGATCACGGTCCTCGTCATGACCTCCTGGTCAGTACCCACCGGGATCTTTGCAATCTGCGCCCCCATAATCAGGATATCATCCCAGGAAATTGTCGGTTTCCGGGTCCTCATTGGTTCAATGATTGATTCACCGGTAACGGCCATAGTATGGATATCTTCCATGTAAACCTCCAGCGGATCTGTTTTTCTTGCCCATTCTTCCTGGTATGCGGGAGATATCTGTTCATGGATACCAGCACCGGCACCCGGGTTTTCAGAACCGCAGACCCTGCAGATGTAAGCCCTGTCAATCAATCCGGGGCCGGGTTCTTCAGGGACCTGTTTAAGGTGAGTCCGGTCTGCACCGCATATCGGGCAGTTCCAGTCATCGGGAAATTGTCCAGGATCCGTTCCCGGTTTGATCCCGGTTGTGGAACTACCCCGGTCAGGTTCATATTCAAATGTATTACAGACATTACACCGGTAGAGGGGCATGGTTTCACCATATATATGAAATGAATATCATAGGGGGATAACAAATAACCACTGGTTATTAATCCGGGCACAACCAGGGAAAAATTGACCATGAGCGGGAGTGATTGCCACGGTCCCGGTAAATAAACAGGTTTGAACCCTGTGGAGCCCTGGGAAAGCAGACATTGAGTGTATTAACTGCTGACCAATCCCAGCCAGCACATCATAACCGCGCCTCAACTCCATGCAAGTCTTTCCGATCATATTACTGTGGGGAGGAGGATCGTCGTTTCCGGGCAGGGGCAGATTACTATATATAATAATTTATAATTAATTAA
>CAIKOD010000015.1 GCA_903828975.1 uncultured Methanomicrobiales archaeon
AATTGGCTCTGGAATTGGATACTCTATTGAAAACTGGCTCGAACAATGTTTCATGGTCATCGGTAAAGACTGGCATGATCATGTCCGTTTGCGGAAGGGATTTAAGCCGGAATATAAACGCCTGATTTCGGACCCCAAAACTATCAATTCACTTGGCTGGTACCCGAAGGTAGTCTTTTCTGATCTGGCTAAAAGAATGGTCCTGCAAACATCGTAAGAGAATATATAACCCTATTTCGGCTGCCATTTTACAACCCTATTACCATAAACCCCAAAACACCGAAAACGGTTTTTACCAGTATTGGCTACCTGACATACACCTTGAAAAAGAATTAATTGGCGGTTTTATGCAGATCCCCGGTTTTTATGGCTTCATCTCCCCAGGAGTACCTTTATGAATTGCCTGTATCGCCAGTATACCGCGGTAACTATTCTCCTTTTATAAAAAATGTAATCAGGGAGTTTAGGCAATTCTACCATACTGGTTTCTACAGATTTTTGATTCAATCCCCTGAACAGCCCAGAATCTTCCAGGACCGTTGCAAACCGTTTTATAAAGTTCTCAGGTGTCCAGTCCCGCTGCATCTTCTGTACTTCAACCTGGGAAACTGCAATAGATTCCTTGAGACTTCTTTTTGGATAGGGTTCAATATATGCCAGGATGTGACGGAATGTCTCGTTTTTGGATACCGACAGCGGTCTACCGCTTGAAATACACTGGTCTGTCGTTGCCGCGAGACCCGGGAGGTCCCGGTCATACAGGAAACAGTTTAATGTGTTCTGGCTGCACCAGTTAATCAGTTCCTGTTTTGTCATGTAATCCTCGGTGATCCTGACTTCTATTCCGGGGCTCTTAACTTTTTCAATTGATCTTTTCAGGAAATACATCTTGATCTGTCTTTTCCATAAAGGTTCTACTTTTCCGTGAGGGATATTGATTCTTACTACCGCTCTGTCAAATTCCTTACTCACTGCCTCCACAACCTTGTCATACCCTTTCCCCCGGGTGAGGAACCCGAATGTGCCAATTACAGGTAGTTCCGGGTTGTCGTATGATGGCATATCCAGGGGGATTTCCAATGCCCTGGGAAATGCGTACACTCTTTTATCCGGCACATCTATCGTGGGGTCCAGTACACAATAGGCATCAAAGTCATCACCAGGAAGCAGTACAAATGGATTTCCGGGAGATACCTCCAATACAAACGTTAGTTTAAGGCCGGGTAAATCCGATATCTTTTTTGTATCCATCCACCCCATGTCACGGAAATGATAATTAAAAGCGTAAAAATCATAATTGGTTGGGATATCCCTGTTATTTTTATCAATCTCTTTATAGTCAAGGGTGTAGTTATCAGACCTGATCAGGTTATCGTATATCATAACGCCGGATTCATAGATACTGGAATCTTCCTTCGGTGTGTTCAGGAACAGTCCTCTTGGGGTCATGCTACACCGTTTCCTGAATGTTTCGTTTTGACCTTCATTATTTTCATGTTGATTATTCCACTCAGCTTAACGATCAAAATTCAAACGATTTCAATTTCCGGGAGTGGGAAAATAAATTTGCCACCTTGCTCTATGAATTCGCGTTCTCTCTCTAAAATTGAGTATTTGAAATGCCAGGGAAACACCAGGAAATAGTCCGGCTTCATGGCACGTGCTTCTTCTTCAGATATAATCGGAATATGAGTTCCGGGTGTGACGCATCCGAACTTATCGGGATTTACATCTGCAATATAGGGAATATGTTTGCTTGTCAGGCCGCAGAACTGGAGGAGGACATTGCCTTTCGTAGAAGCGCCATACCCGAAAATAATTTTCCCGTCGCTGATTAACGCGTCAATTAATCCCAATAAATTTTTCCGGTGAAGGAATACTTTTTCTTCAAAATTCCGGTATGGTTTGGGAGTATCCAGTCGCATATCCTCTTCCTGCCTCAGCATCCATTCGATCACCGGATGGTTAGAACGGTATGCGGCATTTTTTTTGCATGCAGTAATGGCGAAACTACCCCCGTTAATTGCATTCATCTGGACATCTATTATCCGGAGCCCGCAATCTTCCAATAAATTTTTTATAACCTTAAAAGAATAGAATTCAAGGTGTTCATGGCATACCGTATCGTAGGCATTTGAGCGGAGCATTGAGGGCATATAACTCTGCTCAAAATGCCAGATGCCGTTATCTGACAAAATGACTTCTATGTCTTTTACAAATGCCGTTGGGTCTTCAAGATCGTAAAACATTGCGATTGAAGTGACAATTTTTGCTTTTTCGTGAGGATATTTTTTGGTAAAAACTTCTGCGGAAAAGAAATCCGGAATCAGATCAATATCTTTAGTATAGTACTCTTTAAATTTTATTCCGGTGGGATCAATTCCCACCTTTTTACATTTTGCCGCATATGCTTTCAGGGATGTAGCATCATTGCTGCCAATATCCACAACCAGGTCATTTTCAGATAACGTAACCAAATTCTCGAGTGTTTTAATTTTATTGGTAAGATGGCGAACCATGGAAGCGTTCAATCCGGAACGATATCCATAATTGTCGCCATACATCTCATCCAGGTTGTACGATTGTTTTAATTGAAGCAAGCCACAATTCGTGCACCATAACAGGTCCAGTGGACCGGATGAAACCTTATCAGACGTATGCTTTGGGAAAACACCGGTGAGAGATTGTTCACCTAATGAAAGCACATGAATAAGATTGGTACTGTTGCAAATACGGCATTTAGATATTTCAGAATACATTTGCAATCCTTCTCATAATTCTATTCATAATTCTTTGTCTGATTTTTATTTATTATCATTTGTTGGAATTGTTTATCAATCGCATCAATACATTGGTTTCGCGAAAGATTGAGTAACGCAAGCCTTTTCACTACAATATTTTTTTCTCCGGGGTCCACTTTTTCAAATTCGTAGACCTTTTCCTGTTCATGCCATAAGTCACAATTAACCGTTGCCAGCTCTGAAAAAACCCTGCCAATAGTTCCTGTTATTTCACTGATTTCATTTCCTTCTTTTTTATACACTTTGTTGGAAGAAAACACCAGATTCTCCTGTAGTATTTCACCATTCACTGCACAAATAACATAGGTATTAATTTCTTCACACAGTTGTTGTTCCTGATTAGCCAGGCTTCCTAATCGGTTCAAATCCTCAGTATGATATTGCTTCAGTTTTACTATTGTCAGCTTATCACAGAGAGAACCCAATGTTTCTGCCATATCTTTATTCTCCTTTCCACCAATTCTTGAAGTTTATCACCTGATAACGAGGTCATTGGTCTTGTTTATCTGCAAACGAGATTGCTGACAGTATTCCTGATACATTGAAATTATAATTCAAAGGAGTTACAAAGACCCCGGATCTCATCATATTTCTCCTTGATCCCATTATTAACAGGGCTGACGGTTCTTGGAATTTTATGATTAAATAATAATGGAGTTCTAAAGATTAATTAATTCGCCGTAAGTTCAATGGATTAATAAAATAGAAAAGATGAATCCCTTTAAGAAATCATGGAAAAATCCCGCAGTTAGCCACAATCTGTAGCGTTGATGGCAACAATGTAGTAAGGATCCGTGATGATCCCCCATTTCTTGTCAGAATATATCAGAAGTGTCTTTGAGTGGGTAATCCGGAACCCTTCAATGAGATAGAAGCTTAACTTCCGTGCGGCTCCAATAGGAAATAAAAACAATTATCAGATGTCCTTCTGGTTTTCGGTCATAATGCGTTTATACACCCCCATCGTCTGCCGGGCGCTTACATCCCAGGAAAATTTCGAAGCCTGCTCCAGACCGCGTGAAATAAGGGCCTTCCTCTTTTCCGGATCAGACTGGAGAAGTGCCATCGCGCCTGCAAACGCCTGTTCGTCATCAGGATCAATGAGCAACCCGGCATCTCCCACTACTTCAGGGAGCGATGTCCTGTCAGCCACTATCACAGGACATCCGCATGCCATGGCTTCCAGGGGGGGTAATCCGAAACCTTCGTAGTAGGAGGGGAACACAAATAAATCGGCGGCATTGTAGTATTTGGGAAGATCTGATTCTGCGACCTGGCCTGCAAATATCACTTCGTTCTCGAGGTGCAGATTTTTAATTAACTGGAGTATGGACCGCCTGTTCCCCCCCATCTGGGCGCCCCCAACCTTCAGAAGCTTCACATCAGGGAGTGTTTTTTTGAGATGAGAGATGGCCTTGAGAATCAGGGCGATATTCTTTCTTGGCTCCTCTGAGCCAAGATACATGATAACAAAATCATTGTCGGTGATGTTATATTGCGATACTATCGAACGATCCGGCTTTGGATAATATAATGTGGTATCAACACCCGGATAGATTACGCTGATCTTGTCTCCTGTGATTCCTGTAAGCCTGATAATTTCACTTTTTGAGAATTCTGATATAGTGATGATATGGTCAGCTTTCCGAAGTCCCCGGAGATTCATTTTCCAGTATACTGAGTGATTGTTGTAGTAAGAAACCGGAATCAGATCATAACAGGTCACAATTGAAGGACTAAGATCCATAAGTGCCAGGAGGAATGCCATGTCCGGGTTTGTTACATGTTTGACCGTGCTGTCGTTGACTTTGTTTTTTACAATCAATGGATAAATTGTCCGTCTTAGTGCCCCATCTATGTGCCTGGACATGCCGATTTGTGGATACTCTATCTTGTTAAGGTGTATCCCCTTGATCCGGCTGACTATTTCATTATTGTATTTTGAGACCCCAAAGATGTGATCCGTTCGTCGCCCATTAATATAATCGATCTCGATCAAAGTGTTTCATGATAAATTGGCCTTTTTACACGATGTACCTTTCTAAGAAAAAAGAATGAGGATGTTTTGGTGGAGATATGGATCATCCGTGGATAAAGTGGAAATTTTGAACGGGATAAAAAAACTTGGGGTAACCAACATGAAAATACCGAGCAATGTGGTCCGGTAATCACCTGAAACGTGATGCAGTTCATGCAAAAAAACGATTATTGTGTCTCTATATCATGCATTCTGATGCAAAGGTCAGATATTTTTCCGATCCCGATAAAATCGGAATCCCGTGTCAGGATTGTATCTATCCCATGAGCAAGAGCAGTTCCCGCAATCAACACGTCAAGGTTGTTTACCGGTAAACCAAGGGCTGATAATTTTGCTGAAAGTGCGCTCGATTCTTCCGCAGCCTGGGTAGTAAAATGAGTCCGGTTTCGGGGACGATGATTTGGAATGGTTCTATCCCGGGCAGGTATCCCGATAGGAGATAATTGTTTTTCAGCTCGGGAAAAACCGGGATGGATGAGTCAATTGTCCGAATACGTAAAAAATAAAATTCTTCCAAACGATACTAACTTGAGGTGGGGCATCATTAGGATCGTGAGCATATGGAAATCGGATACTCGGGTCGGCAGATAACAATAACGGAAAAATACACGACCCTTCTCGACATGTTTGTCCTTAATTTTGTCAATATCCTCAACGGGATGACTTCGTATGTCATCGTGAGTGGCTATGTTGCCATCCTGTTCGGAAGGTCCCGGGGAACCGAAGATATTGATATCCTCATCCCACACATGGAAAAAGAGACGTTTGACACCCTGCACAGGATCCTCATCGAAGGAGGATATGACTTCCTGAATGCAGAAAATGAAGATCGTCTCTATGACATGCTGGTTAACCGGCTGGGAATACGAATTGCACAAAAAAATCAGGTTATCCCTAATATTGAACTGAAATTTCTGAAAGACGACATTGACCGGTGTGTACTAAGGGATCGTCTTTATGTCAGGATCGCAGAGGGTGATCTCTGTATCTCTCCATTGGAGCTTCAGATCGCCTACAAACTTTTTCTGGGATCTGAAAAAGACATCGAGGATGCACTTTATCTATGGGAGATATTCAAAGATCATCTCGATCGCGATTGCCTGAAATCCATGATGAAACAGTTCGTTGTCAGGGGAGACGAGTATGGAATTATCCTTTGATCGGAAAGTCCACCGGGAGGAGCGCCTTGCGTTTATCCGCAGTTATGCAGCATGGGTAAAGAGGACACCTAATGCTGAATGGAGCAGAAATCAGGCTGAACTAATCGACAGTTTTATAATAAATGCCCGGAACATGCCGCTCTCTTCCAGGGTATACCTTGAGCGGGTCATACGGCAGAGAGATAAGAAGCAGGTGTCAGTATCAGGGTCCGGAATTCCGTGAATTGATGTGGATCGGTTGATAGTGTAGACCTATCAATTCCGGACATTGTTTTGCATATCGTTGAAAGTAACAACCTCAATACATTCAAAATATCCTACGCATGAGTATTTCCGTCCGGCAGAATGGTACGGTTCGTCCTGAATGAAAGATACCGCCGGGACCCCCGCGGCGGTTCAGTGCGTGTTGACGCAATTGTTCATAGTATTTCCAATATTTAGGGCGATTTTCCAATTCTAATGTTTTATTGTCTTTTGATTTCATTTGTTGATATCTTAAGCTCAGGTTATCTACCCACACGAAACAGCAAAGAGGCTAAAAAACGGAGATTATTGAGATTAAAATGAATATAAAACAGTATTGAAAGTAAGGTCTTTGACTATAGTTAGTGTACTCACTTCGATATTCAGATTTGATGTAAAATGATTTCGGGATAGGACAATAGCAGGAACCTACAGAGAATCATATATACCAGAATGACATGGTGAATATCAGCAATGACAACCAGCAACCCGGCAGACCTTATCGGCAGAACCTTCGAACCTGCCGAACTCATTGCCTACCAGGACGGAGCGGTAGTGAGCCGGACAATTGTATTCCAGAAAAACGGTACAATCACCCTGTTCGCATTTGATGCAGACGAAGGTCTTTCTGAACATACTGCCCCATTTGATGCCGTTGTGCAGGTGATAGACGGGGAGGTGGAGATCACCATTTCAGGTGAGAGATACAACCTTGGACAGGGGCAGATGATCATCATGCCTGCTAATCAGCCTCATGCCCTGAAAGCACTGACAAAATTCAAAATGATGCTCACCATGATCCACACCTGATGTTTTCCGGAAGGTCTGCGGGGGATCCTGTTGGGGGAGTATCAGTGAGGGATTCAAAACTGGGTGGAAACCGGATCGCCGCCCGGTTAACACTACATGGAATAGTAAAAAAACAGGTGTAATCCGGTTATGATCATGATAATAACAGGATTGTTCAGCTATCCATACCCTGTAATATCATAATTTATTTCAGTCCTGTTCTTTGCGCAGGATTCACCATGCTCCAGGACTTCCTCGACCATCTTTTTGAGGATTGCCGGGTACACCGCCCCGACAAGTTCAGATACCGGCTTACCGCTGCAAAAAAATTTGAATGTGGGGGTACCCCGGACACCATATTTTTCTGCGGTCCATTGGTTTGTAAGGATATTCAACCGTGCAAACACGATAGTCTCTTTAAATTCCCTCGCATACTCGTGGAAAAATGGCTCCATGGTATGGCAGTATGAACAGGCTGGTGAATAGAACATTACGACGATCGGTTTTTCTCCCTTTTCGATCGTCTTCTCCCATGTCTGATCATCGACCTCAACAAGTTCTCCTTCATCCAACCCAATCACCAGTAATGCTGGATATTGGATCTGAATGGTTTATAGTTTGCTCAAACAGGCATTCAATCCGGATTGAACGATCTCTGGATTTTTTTTATTGCTGGATTAAGGGCACGAAATAGATAATCATCCATATCTACAGGGATCCGAATCCTTAATTATGCCCCTTCCTATGGCATACACCGACGAATACGCGGCTTATTAAAAATCCCAAATTAATATTGTTAAAACTGTTTTTGCTCTTGGATGAGCTGGCTGCAAGTCTTATAAAAAAAAAGTTAATACCGGGGTTTCCTGTGTTTAGGAAGGCATTCCTGACAGTAAACTGGTCTCCCTTCGGTGGGTTTGAAGGGCACTTCACAATCCTTACCACAATCTGAACAGACTGTCTTTGTCATCTCACGAGGGCCGTAATTCCTTGGGCTCCCATAGCTTCTTCTCTCATTCATTTGATTAACTCGTGCAGGTTTATATACTGCATGTAGTAATTAGCGGAACTAGTATAAAAAACAGGGTATGGGGTAAGGACGCAAGGGAAAATTTTAAGAAAATCTGGCCTGCTTCCTGTTCAAGGGGCAGGATAACATTATCCTATAAATCAGCTGAATTCGATCTCAGAGATTTTCTAGATTGCGGGATTGCATAGAGTTTCATGAAAATTTAGAGATCTTCCACAAATTTCAACAATATTACGAGATCTCCTGGATAATCCGTCCGTTGCGGAAGATCGAGATCTTTCCTCCACTCTGTGAAACGACGATCCCGATTGCATTCGTCACCTGTGTGATCCCAGCAACCGAGGCATGACGGGTCCCAAGTCCTTTCGGGATCTGAACATTGCTCATCTCTATGGTAATCCGGCGTGCTGCAGCCTCAATAAGGCCATCCCCGCTGACAACGAATGCACCGTCGAGCTGGGCGAGTTCCTTGATCATCTCCCTGATCTCGCAGTTCGTGATCATCCGGCTCTCTTTTGCATGCCCCTCAAACGGGTTTAAGATCATCTGCTTCGACTTCGCCATGACATTAACGGCATCACCAATGATGAACGCGGTCCCGACAGATTTTCCCTCGCGTCCTTCCCGCGCAATCTCCATACTGATGTGAAAGGCCGCTTCAAATACCTCTTCTGCGACATCAGTGCCAGCAAGCACTTTATCTTTCCACATTGCCATGCTAATCCGGATACGGTCATGACCTGAGTGGTTGGTGATATCATTTCCAACGCAGAGTATTTCAGAGATTTTCCCGGATTCATCCCGGACCGGTTTGTTCGTCCAGGCAATCCATACCGCTTCCCCACCCCTGAGGATATTTTCATTTATATGGATGTCCCCCTCACTCCCGGATCGGGAGAGGTCACCCATCATGCTGATTACTTCTTTCGCAGAGTGCGAGGTTGGGGAGATAATCGTCCCGACAATACTTTTTCCGACCACTTCTGCCGCAGACCAGCCAAAAAATGCCTGTGCGGCCTTGTTGAAGAAGGTGATAGTCCCCTCGGCATCTACCTTCAGAATAATACTCTGCGAGTCCTGGACAAGTTCACGGTACTTAATTTCCGCCTGTTTCACCGCCTCGAGGAGCCTCACCCGTTCCGTGGTGTCCTCGGCTATAAACGTGTCCCCTTTAGCCGGGTCAGCGGGGTCGACCGGCCTGATCCTCAGGCGGCAGTTGAACGTACTTCCATCCTTCCGGCGCAGTTCCGTATCAGCATTGCCCCATCCCTGTCCGTCGATCCGGATGGACAGTTCCCTGCAGGCACGGTCGTATTCTTCCCTGCCCGGGAAAATAACAGGCATTTCCTTATCGATAAGTTCGCCCTCGGTATACCCGAGCACAGAGTACATCGGTGTATTGATCCATTCGAATTTCCCATTTCTGACCCGGCTGATCGCCAGTGGTGTAGCAGAAAGTAATGCATTCAGCATCTCGTAGCGGGAGTTCTGCTCCCGTTCCAGCCGCTTTCTGAGCACGGCCTGTTTAATGATGTCAAGGAGCTCAGAAAGCGGGGTCCGGGCAGTAACGACCATCTCTGATGCATAATTGATGTCTTCGAGTACCACCTTATTACCGGGATTTCGGGCGTAGATGATGAACGGCGTGGTATTCCCCTGCTGTTTTAAGTATTTGAGGAACTCGACACCATTCATGTCTCCAAGGAACTCAATTCCATCCACGACAGGCAGGTGATAATACGAAACAATCACATCGTAGGCCCGGTTTTTCAGGACCTCAAGGGCCTGCTTTGTCGAATTGACGCTGTCCACCCGGACCTCCCCCATCCGCTCGAGATAGGACCGGGTTGCATCAATAAGGTCAGTATTGTCATGCACGAGAAGGACAGTAATCATGGGGCACCCATGGCCGGAACCAGCCAGGAATAGTACAGAATAATAGGGTATGAAAGGATTAAATAATTAGCGTTACTGGGAAATTTGAAAAATTAGTGGGTATATGACCTTCGATCCCTTTGCCCTGAGGACCGTTGCCCACCCCTGTTGTTACTTGCGGGGTGCGGGCTCTTGTACGCCTCCCTTCTCCGGGGAGGCCTGTTGTTCCGCTCCCGTTTCTCATCATCCCTTGGGATTGGAGCCTGGGATGGAGAATCAATCTTTGGCCGGGCCTTGTCCGTCATAAAGAGGAGCGCCGCGGCAAGGTCAAGCGACGTGAATTCCTCGCCCATCATTGCCTGGGCACGCAGGCGGTAATTATCAAGGTCTTCCTTCTCGATAGCTTCCCGTATTTTTGTAAGTGCCTGGAGTGTCCGCTGCTCCTCAAGGTCCTGGTCACTCGGGATGAAGTCGGGTGTTATCCTCACGTTTGCATACCGCTGTATGTCACGGAGCTTCCAGACTTCTTTGCCTGACACGAAGGTAAAGGAGCGTCCTGATCTTCCTGCGCGAGCAGTCCTCCCGATCCGGTGGACGTAATATTCCGGGTCCTGTGGAACATCAAAATTGAATACCGCTTCAATATCATCGATATCTAATCCACGGGCAGCGACATCGGTCGCGATGAGGATGTCCGTCACACCACTGCGGAACTTAGCCATTACACGTTCCCGCTGGCTCTGGCTCATATCCCCGTGGAGGCCCTCTGCCGCGTAACCTCTTGAATTAAGGCGGCTCGTTATTTCATCGACCCGCCGTTTGGTATTGCTGAAAACCAGCGATAACTTGGGGTTATAGCGGTCAAGGAGCCGGCACAATGCCTCGATTTTGTCGCCCTCCCTCATTTCGTAGTAGAACTGCTCAATCGTAGGTACCGTGAGCTGGGCATGGACTACCTTGACATGTTTCGGGGTCCTTTGGTACTTCTTTGCCAGTTCCATGATTGGCGCGGCCATGGTCGCAGAGAACAGGACGGTCTGCCTTTTTTCGGGCGTTCTCCCAAGAATGTCCCCGATATCGTCACGGAACCCCATATCTAGCATCTCGTCTGCCTCGTCAAGGACGACAACCTTAACATTGGAGAGGTCAAGTGACCGGCGGTGAAGGTGGTCTATGATCCGCCCGGGTGTACCGATAACGACCTGTACACCTTTTTTCAGTGCGGTGAGTTGCCGTTCAATTGGCTGGCCGCCGTAGACTGGGATGATCATGATACCCGGGAGGTACTTACCAAGTTTGGCGAGCTCCTCGGAGACCTGGATGGCAAGTTCGCGGGTCGGGCACATGACAAGGGCCTGCACCCGGCGGTCATTCTGATCTATCTTCCCGAGCAGCGGGAGACCATAGGCAGCGGTCTTGCCGGACCCGGTATGGGCCTGGCCGATTACATCGTGGCCTTCGATGAGCATGGGTATTGCCAGTGCCTGGATAGGCGTCGGTTCTTCGAACCCGAGGTCAGTGATAGCCTTCTCGAGCTCCTTTGACAGTTCAAGGTCAGGAAATGATATTGTTTTCATAGGTGGTTCACCATAGACCACTCCGGACCATGTAACTTCCAAGGATACGTGAGAATGTATGACCACTCGCAGAAAAATGAAATAATTGGCCCGTTTGATCGATGTTATACATAGGTGCTCCCGGGTTAAGAGTGTTGGGGTGGAGGTAATTGTGATACAAAAAAACTTCGAACAGAATCACAGCAACGGGGGTGGGCGGGATCACCGAATCTTACTCTGATTCCTCATCAACCCCCTTTGCCCCCTATATATTCCTGCTGAGAATCACGAAAAGCAGAGAAACCCTATTGGGGTCGTCGAGCCGGTGGGAAGTGCGTTGATCCGCGAAAAAAAGCAAGCACAGAGACGAAAAACGCAGTTATAAAAGGATTATATCATAACGATCACACACAATATTGAATTCAATCCCCGCAGGAAATACATTCGTTAGATATATGTGTACATATGTGTACTTTTATTCTATGCAGATCCCATGCCTCCGCGTCAATCCATATACAAAAGAACGTCTTGATAAATTGAAAATTCATCCACGGGAGAGTTATAATGATGTTATTGAACGTCTGCTTTTAATGACCGTGGATGACGAACCGTTGTCACAGGAAGAACTCGAGGGGGTTCATGAATCTTTACAGGAATTTAAATCGGGCCGTTCAGTTACTCATGAGCAAATCAAAAAAGACCTTGGATTGCTTTAAATGGCGTATCAGATACACTATTCGCCTCATGCAGAGCGTGATCTGAAAAAATTGCCAAAGGATACACAGATTCGAATTGTCACGGCATTAGATTCCCTGATGAATAACCCGGAAAAGCATCTGAAGCGTTTAGCAGATTTACCGTTATTTTCATTCCGGGTCGGAGAATTCAGGATAATACTCAATATTGATGATGAATATTCAATAATAAAAATCCTGAAAATTGGAAAGCGTAACAAGATATATGATAATTTGTAAGGTTTCCAAGCCTCCTCCTTTCGCCCCTCCTTGTTCAAGCCACCGATCCCAAACAGGGCGGGAAGCCCTATTGGGATCGCCCTAACGGCAGTGGACAAATGAGATTGTTAAAGTTAATTAGGTTTACACAAAATTTTGTCAGGGCGAATATCAGGACACGATTTGATACCCGTAAACATCACCCAGTTAATGCTTCCGATGCCCTGTTAATCAGAAAGAACGAAACAAATTTAGGTAAAAAAGACTAAAAAGTATATTTGTTCCAAAAGAGCATTTTGTCCAAATGACACAGTAACAACGTAGTAAAGGGAGTACATATGGTAAGAAAAGGTGACCAAACGACTGAAAAGGTTCTCGTTACTCCGGCCACCAAGCAGGAGCTGAACGCTATTAAACTGCCGGGAGAGAGATACGGAGATGTCGTTGCCCGGTTGGTGCGGGAACGAAAACAACAGGACTATATCGCCCATTTATTAAATGTTGCGAAGGAAGGCGATTTCGTACGCATGGACAGTGATGAGGAATATACCGAAATCAAGGATGAGGTGAAGCGTTCTGCACCTCGAGATAGAACGGCATGTTCTCCAATACATTAACAATCTGCCGGATAAAGACCGTCGGATAATCAAGGAACACCTGGTTCAGCTTGAAGATCCGATCAATGCAAGGGATGTGGAATTACTGCGCGATGGAGTATGTCGTATACACATTGCTCATTCATACACGACATTCTTTGTCGTGTTGCCTGACAGGATCCGAATCCTGGATGTGTTGACAATCGAGCAAGCCCACAAGAAGTATCAACGGGTTTGAGAGAAACTGTATAGCCGTCAGCCAATTAAGAATAGCACAGTAAACACAACCAAGATCCCGTGGTCGACCTGGGACGAGTGAGAAAGTAAATGTATCAGGGTTTATTATCACAACCCCTGTTCATCTTGGTGGGCGGGATCACAGAACCTTACCCAAGTTTCCTCATCAATCCCCTGAACTTCTCCCTCATCATCCCCAGCCTCCTCCCTTTTGTCCTCCATATACATCCAGCCACCTATGACGAACAGCACGGAAAGACCGGATCGTCTGGACGACGGGGATCATGGATGTTGAAATGTCTGAATTCGGGGGGTTTTCCCCGGACTTGTCTCTATGGATGGGAGACTCCGACTCCGGTAATATCCCATGATCATTTTTAAAAAGAACGTGAGTAGCAGAGTCCGGGTAGTACGCCAGGGTCATATTGTACGTGTTTTAAATATTTACCAATTTTACAATATGTACCATGAATCTTATAAAAAGAATTCCTGTCACCGAATCTGTCTGGAAAGAACTCGCAGAGATGCGGTCTGCAGGCCAGACCTATGATGAACTTCTTGCTGAGATGATCGAACTTCGTAAGAAGCGCCGGCTCGTTGATGATATCCATCATTCGATTGAGGATGATGATTTTGTTCCGCTTTCGGAGATAATAGAGTGAGTTTCCAGGTTCTTATTAAGCGTAAATCTGTTGAGGCAATCAACGAGCTGCCAAGCAAGACCCGTCGTATTGTCCATGATACTCTCAAGTCTCTCGAGCAGGACCCGTATCCCGGTACCGGTGGTGACAAAAAGTTATTGCATCAGGAAGAAGGGATAGAAGTGTACAGATTCCATATCGGGAGAAGCTATACGGCATTCTATACAATTGATATCAGAAGCCATGTTGTCCAGGTTCATGATGTCATGACAATCGGACAGGCACATAAAAGATATGGCCGGATTTAATTATATCTCCTCCATTGGAAGGATCTATCCGGTCTGCTTCCCGTGAGACCTGGAGACAGCCCCAACGTGGTGATCAGGTTTCAGAATCCACAATCCCCTCTACCTCTACCACCTCGTCCCCTTCCTCCTCCTTACGTCCTTCCATATACATCCAGCCGCCAATCACGAATAATACGGGAAGCCAAACCGGGATCACATGAACTGTGGAAAACGAATGACTCCCGATAATTGATTTAGGCTATCACAATTCCAGAACATATCGAATAAGTGGAACAGGGGGAGAACTCCGGATTCCTATTTAACAGAAAAGAGGATAATTATAATAATTATAATTGTTATATCTGATATATATGTCACAGTCCGGATCAACCACAATTGCCATCTCTGTAGAGACAAAGGAAATGATAAGGACACTTGGCGAAAAAGGTGAAACATATGATGCAATAATTCGCCGCATATTCCACAAAGTCGGGATGAAAGACCTTGATTCACGCTGGAATTTAATTCTCGAAAACGATGAGTTTCTTTCACTGGAAAATCTCTGATGTTTGAGATTATAGTTTCGAAAACCTTTCAGAAACAGTTTCATTCACTTTCCCAGGATGATCAGAAACGTATTCGACAAGGACTGCCAATTCTGGCAGAAGATCCCTTCACCCCGAGATCCGGTGCAGATATAAAATCTTTACAACAGACAGTACCAAAAAAATACCGGTTAAGAATCGGAGAAGTGAGAATTATTTATTCAATACGTGACGAAAAGATACTGATTATTGAGGTATTCAGAAGGCGACAGGGATATTCCTGATCATAGAGTTTATTATCACAAACCCTGTTCACAGGAGTGGGCGGGCGGGATTATAGAGGATTACTCTGATCCATCCCCAATCCCCTGCACCTCTCCCTCCTCGTCCCCGGCCTCCTCCCTTCGCCCCTCCCTATACATCCAGCCACCAATCACAAATAATACGGGAAGCCCGATCGGGATCGTATGAACGCCCCAAACGGATGTGATTGTAAAAGTATCGAGGGTATATTATCGCAATCCCGGTAAAAAGGGGTGATTGGGAAGGGGTTATGAAGGATTATTCTGACTCATCCCCGATATCCTTCACCTCGTTCTCTTCGTCCCCGGCCAGGAAGCCCGATTGGGATTGCAGTACCGGCGGGGGACGGGTGAGATCGTAAAAGTTGGTTAAGGAGGACCTGATGCGAATATCTTCTGGAATCTTGATAACTAGGACCGGGCAATTTTTAAGGTATCTATTCCCACCCGAAAATTCTAAAGCTGAAAATATTTATCCTTCTTCCCGGTACTTTTTTCAGTGTGGTGCTGCTTCACCATGAGACCCGCGCGGAGAAGGCTGTCAAAAGTACCGGCATCACTCCAGTACCCTTCTAAAATTGAAAAATTCATCAATCCTTTTCGGACGTATTCATTGTTTACATCAGTGATTTCAAGCTCGCCCCGACCAGATGGTTTTAGTGTTTTAATGATATCAAAGACCTCTGCATCATACATGTATAATCCGGTAACCGCAAAATTTGATTTTGGTTCCTTTGGCTTTTCTTCAATGGAGAGAATCCGGTCACCTTCAATTTCAACAACCCCAAACCGGCGGGCGTCCGGAACTTCTTTAAGGAAAATCATGGCGCCGGATGAAAAGGATTTTGTTGCATCCCTGATAGAGTCCTGAAAAATATTATCGCCGAGAATGACTGTTACAGGTTCTCCGTCGGCCCAGTGCTCAGCTAAACCTAAAGCATGTGCAATTCCCCCGGCAGTTTCCTGGATTTCATAGGTGAAATGCGCACCCCATTCGGTTCCCGATCCCAGCAATTCCAGAAAATGTCCTGCGTGCCCCCGTCCGGACACGATCATGATTTCAGTAATAGCGGCATCAAGAAGTGTCTGTAATGGATAGTAGAGCATGGGTTTGTCATAGACCGGAAGAAGATGTTTATTGGTCACTTTGGTCAGGGGCATTAATCGTGACCCGGTCCCGCCGGCAAGAATTACTCCTTTCATCGTGGATATCCTGTTGAATGTGTCTTTTTATTTATTAAATATTCATTGAGAGCTGGTTTCCAGTGACGGAATTGCGTGATTTTAGTATTTGTGAGTACGGAGCAGTGCGGTCTCTTTGCTTTTCTGGGAAATTCCGCTGTCGTACACGGAACCGCATTGGGTATAAAATCACATGCAAATTCATACCAGGTGCATGTTCCCTCATTGACACCATGGTAGATTCCGGGTATTAACGAAATAATTTCTAACGTCTTTTTCGCGAGATCAACAGTATAGGTTGGTTTTGTGGTCTGATCATTCACAACTCTGACTTCCGGAAATTGCGCAGAAAGAGTGAGGATCGTATCAACAAAATTTTTTCCATGTTCACCAAAGAGCCCGGATGTACGAATCATACGGTAGTTTTCCATATTATTTATGATATTCATCTCGCCAAGCAATTTTGATTCACCGTAGGCGTTAATAGGATCGGGAATATCGTCTTCCACATATCCCATTTTAGAGCCATTAAAAATATAATCCGTACTATAATGGACCAGGACTGCTCCGACCTCATTACAGGCGCAGGAAATATACTGGAGCGATTCTCCGTTTACCGCAAATGCCTGTTCCCGGTTATCTTCACACCCGTCAACGTCGGTGTAACCTGCAGCATTGATGACAATTGATGGATGTAACTCTTCAATAAAATCATTGATGGCATGTTCATCGGTGATATCCAGGTCATGGCCTTTCAAAATTGCTTCTGGAAATACGTACTGTAGCGCATGTCCGAGCATACCATACGCTCCGAGAATAAGGACCCGGGTTTTCATTCACTCCTCGTATGCTTAAGGGGTTTCCACCACCATTCGTTGTCAATGTACCATTGAACGGTACGTTCAAGTGCCTGGTCAAAATTATACGCAGGGGACCACCCGAGTGAATGCAGCTTGGTGATGTCGAGCGAATAACGGAAATCATGGCCAGGACGGTCATCCACGTATTCAATATGAGTTTCATCCTTTCCAAGGAGGGCAAGAATCTTTTTGGTAATCTCAATATTAGGGATCTCCACCCCGCCTCCGATATTATAGATCTCTCCTGCCATTCCATGGTGTAGAACATGATCAATAGCGCTGCAATGATCGAGCACATAGAGCCAGTCACGTACATTCAGGCCCGATCCATATACCGATACTTTTTTCCTTCCAGTAAATTGGTAACAAAAAACGGGATCAACTTTTCAGGAAACTGGTACGGCCCGTAATTATTCGTACAACGGGTAATAATGACCGGGAGATGGTGAGTGATAAAATAGGAACGGGCAAGGAGGTCCGAGCTTGCTTTACTGGAAGAATATGGGCTGGATGGATTCAGAATATCCCGCTCGGAAAACGACCCTGAATCAATACTTCCATAGACTTCATCGGTTGAAATGTGGATAAAACGCCTGACACCGTGTTTCCATGCCTGGTCGAGGAGTGTGAATGTACCGAGTACATTGGTCCTGACGAATAAGGAGGCGTCAGAAATCGAGCGGTCCACATGGCTTTCTGCAGCGAAATGAACGATTGTGTCAATATTGTTGTTCTTTACCGCCGCTGCGACAATGACCTCATTACAAATATCCCCCTGTATAAATTGATAATGGGGATTTTTACTGATATCTGTGAGATTTTGAGGATTTCCGGCATACGTCAGGCTATCGAGATTTGTGATGAAATAGTCAGGATGTTTTTCCAGCATGTGCCGGATAAAGTTGCTCCCGATAAAACCGCAACCACCGGTTACCAGACATTGCACCATGTTTCAGGACCTGACAACTATCATCCGTGTTTCAAACCCGGTGCAAGTCCCCAGTCATAGGGGATTTCCAGAGAATCCGGGGGTATTCTGAATTCATCGGGATCAGAGTAATTATACGGTAATGTGGGGATACTCAGGAAAAATGCAGTTTCCGTACCAATTGCCTTAAAACCGTGATAAATCCCGGGGGGAACACTGATCAGCATCGGGTTTTTTTCACCGATAAACAACTCGATCAGTGTATTATAGGTGGGAGATTCTTTCCGGGCATCATAGAGCACGACTTTCATCATTCCGTGAATGCAGGTGAAATTATCGGTCTGTTTTTTATGATAATGCCATGCCTTGACGACACCGGGATATGCCGTGGTAACATACACCTGTCCAAACTGTGAGAAAAGACATCGTCATCACAGCGGAGGACCTCCATGAGCCATCCACGTTCGTCTGCGGCTACCTTGAGATGTTTAAAGACCACGCCCTGTATTTTTTCTACCATTCAATACCTCATGTAGTATTTAAATCTAAAATTTTAACCGATTCCTGCATTACAGGATATTATTGCTGGGTATTTAGTTCCTTAAGAAAATAAATCGTCTTACTCACCATAAATAAATGCTGGTTAATCGTGATTTTTTCTTTATTGATGTCAAAGAGGAGAGGTACTAAAAAATGCGATACCGATACCGCAGAATGGTGTATGAAAAAATGCACGGCAGGATAAATTCCTGAACAAATGGGGATATCTGACCGATGAACGGTTATTGCATTCCAATTTTTTCTTTGATTTGCTGGATGTCTAACTCAATTGCGGATAGTTTCCTGTCAAGGTAAGAACGAAGATCTGTCCGCAGATCATGAATTTCACCAGTGATGGATGTTTCCATCCTATCCATTTTCTGAAGCACCTGATCCTGTTTCTCTAACATCTGGTCCTGCTTTCCTAACATCTGGTCCTGTTTTTCCAGCAGTCGGTCCTGTTTGGTATCAATACTAATAATAGCCGGGATTCCTTTGGTTAGCTGTTCAACCTGAATGAGATGCATAAAATCGCTGATGCTGATAACATAGCCATCATACGTTCCAAAGGAGATATTAAAAACACGTGCATCTGGTGGATACTCGTCATTGACACCGGATTGGAATGCATCGATCATGGCTGGCTCTCCTTCAATGCGCACGATTACCTGCTGCTCCCCATCCGATACCACATTGCGAGCATCAAATCGCTGAACTCCCTGTTCCAGTGCTTTCTGTAGCAGGAAAACACGGTACCCTACACCATGAACTCTCTTCCCGGTGATAACGGCCTGCATTTTCATGTTAAACAACAATATTTTGTTTGTCTTGATTAAATAGTCTGCTGATGGAACATAGTAATGGCTTAGGGTCTGCACCTCTTCGTCTCTTCGACCCGGCCTCCTCCTTTTGCCCGTCCATATACATCCAGCCGCCTATCACGAATAATACGGGAAGCCAGGTAGGGATCGCATTAACGGCGGATAACGAATATGATCGCAAAAGTTGATTCGTAAGGCAATCACCATTCAGGTGCATCGAGGGAGGGAAAACACAGATCTACCTCATAGACCCTTTTGCCTGAATAATGTAATCCATATTAACTAAATCTCCTGTTTTTAACAAAGGTATCAACGCATCCCAAAAACTGTCGATTACCAAGAGCCACAAGACATAAATCATAAATTATTAAAACTGTAAATGCTTATAGGACTGTAAATATTTTGGATAAGTGATCCATGAGTGAAATTGCAACCAAACGGATTCCCGTCACGCCGGAGACGTGGAAAAAATTGTCAGAACTAAAGGGACCTGGAGTGACTTTCGATGCGTTGATCGAACAGATGATCACTCATGAACAGCAGATGCGACTATTTGAAGACATTAAAAAAATCGAAAAACGCGGGAACTATATTTCACTTGATCGGTTCAGGGATGAACTCGAAGGTGACTGAGTGGATGTATTTATCGACCAGGATATCGCGGTATTCTGCAAACATCTTTCAAAAAAAGACCGGCGGGTCGTGCTTGAACACATCGAACGCTTAAGAGATCCGCATCATGTGCAAGGTGATGTGAAACGGCTTCACGGTCCTGATGATATAGTCCTTTTCAGGATGCATATCGCACGAAAATATACAATCTTATACAGGGTTTTTGATGATCACGTGAACGTTGATGTCCTGATGACGATTGAGCAGGTGCACAAAAGGTACGGCAGATATCTGGATAGTCTGTAACGTCTGTTATCTCCGGAAACTCTTTTTTTTAATTATTCCTGGTCTCGTCCCAGCAACTAAATTGTTCATCCACACTTCGAATATGCACGAGTCTATTAAACCCGACGGATATCGAAAAAGATGTTTGGGGAAATACTATCGCCAGCACAGCTCACTGGGGCACGCGGGATCACAGCACCTCACCCAGATTCTTCATCAATCCCCTACACCACTTGCTCCTCGTCCCCGACCTCCTCCTTTTACCCCTCCCTATACATCCAGCCACCTATGACGAACAGCACGGGAAGCCCGATTGGGATCGCAATACCGGCGGGAGAACGAGTTAGGTAACAGCAATCACCAAAAGTAAAATTAAGGGTTCCATTCAGGTTAAAACACCTGGAACCATAATTATGACAGCCATTTTTCGCGGGTTATTTCTCCTTGTTTTAATATTCTGACGAGTAAATCTACACCAATCTGTGATCGGTGAGGGTTTGGTATAGTAAGCACGATGGACTCTTTTATCATATAGGGATGTCTTCCACCTGCGAAAGGTCCATCAAATCCGAATGAGCGTAACCTTTTTATTAATTCGTCCCAGCTAACCGGGGATAATTTATGCCCTGACACCGGGTTCGAACCTTCCCGGACATTGTATTGTTATCCCATCAACGGGTGGTATGGGGATGCCTTTCTGTATTCGAATAATAATCCAGCCTTCAATAACCTCAGCCAGGTTTTCCCTGCATTCTTCAAGGCTCTTACCCGTTGCCCAGACACCCTGTAACTGGGATATTTCGCCATAATAAGGCTCTTCATCCTTAATTATTTCATAATGTGCGTGCGATAACGCCGCATTAATGTATTTGACGATCAATTCCACTACCCTGTTAATAATTGTAGAGTTAATGTGCTATTTAGGTTTTCACGTTTTTTGGAGAAAGGATCTCAATTTGGGGAATTAACTCCCCTACCTTACCGCGGATAAAATTGGAAGTATTGATAGTAAAAAAACAGCAGGGAAGCCCAATCGAGATCGCTTAAACGGCGGGGACGAGTGAGATCGTAAAAGATGATTGGGGAAATACTATCGCAATCACAGCTCACCAGAGTAAGCTGGATATGGAACCTTACCCGGTTTCCTCATCAACCCCCTGCACCTCTCCTTCCTCGCCCCCGGCCTCCTCCCTTTGGCCCTCCATATACATCCAGCCGCCTATGACGAATAGCACGGGGGAAGCAAAACCAGGATCGGTGTGCCGGCGGATAACAAATGAGATCGCATGAATACATTGGAGAAAATATCACAACCCCTGTTCACCGTGGCAAGCGAGATCGCAAAGGGCCTAACCCAATTTATCCAGCAATCCCCTGCACCTCTTGCACCTCGTCCCCTACCTCCTCCTTTCGTCCCTCCATATACATCCAGCCACCCATCACGAATAGCACAGCAAGCCCTATTGGGATCGTATTAAAGGCCACGATCGAAGGAGATCGCACTAATACAGTGGGGGTGCTATCGGAATCGCAATACACAGGAGTGGGAAGGTGGGATCAAAGGCCTTATCCAGTTTCCTCATCAATCCCCTGAACCTCTTGCACCTCGTCCCCGGCCTCCTCCTTTCGCCCCTCCATATACATCCAGCCACCTATCACGAATTGCACGGGAAGACATACCTAGATCGATAGACCGGCGGCAAATGAATGTGGTGACAAAGGTACCAATGAAGTTCTATCACTAACACTATGCATTGGGACGAATGTATGGATTACTCGTATTCCACTATTCATACAATTCCTCGAAGTTTCAAACCCTTGAGTATCAAATATCTAACAGATCCAATATAGTAAAGTAATAATGTCATCGCAATATTACAAATTCAAAAAAAATCTTGAAACCCAATCAAATTATCTATTGCTTTTATTTATCACTTTATTAGGTGCCTTCTTAAGATTCTATAATCTAGGAAAGAAAAGTCTCTGGTTTGATGAACTTGCCCAAGTAACAATTTCCAAAACCATTATTCACGACCTTTCACTTCCACAAATGGGATTCTTGCAAGGAATGTGGTGGGAACTATCACCGCCACTTGATTATTTTATTACGCATTTTATGTTTGTATTTGGATCTTCTGAGTGGATTTTACGATTTCCTGCGGCAATATTTGGTGTTTTATCAATCCTCGCAATATTTTTTTTGGCTAAGGAATTCTTTGGGGCTCCTGTGGGCGTAATCAGTGCGTTTCTGCTGTCGATATCCCCAATGCATATCTGGTATTCACAGGAAGTGAGGGTTTATTCGCTATTCATGTTCCTTACAATTCTTTCATTCTTATTTTTAAGTCAGATTACAAAAAATGATAATACTTGGTATTGGTTTCCACTAACCCTCATAAATCTTGCTTTAATTTATACACATTATTTTGGTTTTTTTGTGATCCTGATCCAGGGGGTATATTTATTGTTAAGATTTTTCCTAACTAGCAATGTTGAGGCGAAACGGCTTTCGCTACAAAATAAAAATTTGAAAACATTGTTGATTTGGATAATCTCCTCTCAAATTGTAGCTCTTCTCTTTATTCCATGGCTGGATATTTTCAGATTTCAAACGTCAGATTTTAGAAAACCTCTCTACTATGGATTGCAGGCTAATCTGGAATTTTTCAATTCTTTACTGCGCTATTTTTCATCCTTCAATTCGCCGGAATTTGCAGGTTTAATTTCAACCATTATTTTAATTGTATTTTTCATTTTAGGGGGATTATGGGTAACAAGAAAGAGTCGTGACACCGGAGTATTAATTTTCATCTGGATTTTCCTGCCAATTTCCCTGTTATTTATGATTACCTTAATACATGGACCTGTTACAACCACAAGAAATTTAATTTTTATTTTACCTGCGGTGTTTATCATTGTTGCTAAAGGTGTAAAAGAAGCAGCTGCCGTGATCGGTCAATTATTAACATTTTCAAATCAAAAAAAAGCAGGCTCAAAACAAAAACAAAATTGGATTATAGTTCTATTTCTCGTGGTAATTTTTCTCTGTAATCTTAATCCGCTTATGCATCAATATTCGGTGAATAAAGCAGACTGGAGAGGAACTGGGCAATTTTTAAGTGAAAATGTTGGAAGTGATGAATTAATTGTATTGATTCGGGATCAACCTAATTATTTACGCTTTTATTATTCCGGTAATGCTACGATCGTTTCAATTCCAGATCATCAGTACGATTGGATGTCTCTTATCCCCAAAAACAATTATTCGAAAATATGGTTTGTTCCATCACCAGATTTTGGGGTCAATGATCCAAGATTAAAGGAATGGCTTAATGAGAATAGCATGCTAGAAAATGAAAAATTTGGAATTTTTAGTTATTCCCCAGATCCTTCATCTTCGATCTCTTTTTCCTGATTTTTATATCCCCCCATATACATCCAGCCTCCGATTACGAACAACACGGGAAGCCAAACCGTGATCATATAAACGGCGGGTGACGGGATTGATCGCACTAATGAAGGTGGTGATATCACAAGCACGGTACACAGGTGTAGGTGGGCGGGATTGTGGAGGATTAATCTGACTCATCGTCGATATCCTGCGCCTCTTCCTCCTCGTCCCCGGCCTCCTCCTTGTGCCCCTCCATGTATATCCAGCCACCTATTACGAATAGTACTGGAAGCCCGATTGGGATTGCTGTTCCGGCTGGACCGTGAAAAAGGGGGCCATATTGGATAAATATTGAAATTAGAAATAGAACAGATGAAGTGCAGATAAAAATTCCTGCCGTCTTCATTTTTTTATATACCGAGAATTGATTATTGAGGGTAACGATCAGCGATGCTAATATCAGCATAAATCCAAGAATCCATACTATAATCGAAATAGCACTCTGTTTTTGGATTATGCCGTTAATAACGTAGCCAAATTCCTGATTGATTGGAATTATTGAGGTGCCCAAGTGTGTATCTTGAAATCTGAAAAGAATGAATTGAATCCCGGTTCCAAGGAAATCACCAATGATATAGATTGTTATTGGAATGCACAGAGAAATAAGAATCAATAATCTTGAGAAATTAATCTTTTCCATATATAATATTAAGCGGTTAGTAAAAATAATCTTTTTTAGATGTTGCATATTCGGTTGAATACGAGATACTTCTTTCTGTAAAAATTGTAACTCAATGCCAATATATTGACGAATCGCCTTAACCTGACATTATACGAATATACTAAAAAAAGTTAAGATTAGATATATGTATCCAATAGTACCTGAGAAGTACCGTCGGTAAATGTTCCAGTTACTATGAGATGATCTTTACCGTTTGCTGGAGTAGTCCCTGATGGGATTTTTATAGTGCTACCTACCGGTTTCAATAACTCAGGTTGATGAAGGGCGTTATACAACTGTTCAGTTCCATTATTATAAACGGCCGTCACATTGAAGGAGGACACATCCTGATTATCCGGGCCCCCATTGTTAGTGACCGTGACATTTTGTCCCTGCTTTGTTGCAGTGACTGCGACACTCCTTGTCTTACTAACGTTCCCTGCCATTCCGAACACGAATGCTGCAATCACTGCAGCGAGGATGACGGTAATTGCGACCATCAGGATGACACCGATGACCGGCGACACTGCATCCTCACTTCCCTTTCCATATGTTGACATCTTTTTCATCTTACAACACCTCGGTTGTTTACGCCTGCACCAACCGATGCAGCGACGTATGATAATGAGGTATTCTTTCTTGGTATAAATAAGTAGTTAACGTTCCATATAGTTTAATTATTGGGTATTTTGAAAATCTGAACATTTTTAGGCCTATTTTTTGATATGGGTCGCAAATTTGAATTTTTTATTGTAATTCGTCATTGTAATGCATTGGGTTATGATGAATTCCTTGAATCTGATTCAATACACCCCCCTCTGACCCCAATATCCCTGAAAAGGTAATAATAGTGATAGTTTATTGGAATCTGTCATGCGCGTAGCGGATAAATCTAAAGCAGGGGATTTTCCAGAGATTTATAACTGTATCCACCCGTTCATGACCTGAATAACTCCTTATGAGCCTGTTTTCACCTGGGAATGCTTTAAAATCTTCTCAATTGGGCGGATTCTTTAAAAAAAGTAATTATTTGCCAGAATTGGATTCGGGGGGAGATGCCACAGGTACATCGCTGTTTGCCGGGCTTTTGCATCGTATTCCGGGCACAAATATGATAGTATTCAGTATACAGGCGGGAATCATGATAGGAGGGGTCGGAATACGGGGGGATTTGGTTGGGAATCAAAGTTTCCCGGAATTTTTAGGGGAATCGGGTTAACAGGGATATAAGGGGTGATTAACGAATTGATCTAACAATATGCTATATTCTTCAATGATCTTCCCTTTCAGGTGAATTATCAGAAAAAAATGGTTATCAAGAATAGTCAAAATACAAAAGATTCATTGGTCGACCCCATCCAGGAATTACACGCATACCAAACAATTGATCACCCATCAGATCTCAACATTTGAATGAGGCACTCGTATTTTGCCTGAAAAACCGATCACAGTTCAGGAAATCATCGAGATACATGCGGATATTATCAGAGATTTTGGTGGAGCCTCTGGCATACGCGATGCTGAAACATTGGATTACATAATTTATCAGGTGAACCGGACCAATAATATCTTACGGAAATCTGCGATTATCCTCAATGGTATAGCAGCCGGGCACCCATTCGTGGATGGAAATAAGAGGACCGCGTTTTGTCGCGGCTGATAACCTGGTACGGGATCAGGGTTACCAGATCAACGCCACTGATGCAGATGTCGTCTCCTTCATGCTTGAAGTGGCACAAATACAAATACTCAAGAGTATCTGTTGAAGTGTGGTTAAAAGAAAAGACCGGATTATAAACGGCTCAGCTGCTCAAGTGCCCCATGGTACCTGCGTTTCGTCTCCTCCAGGTTCTTTTTCTGTGTGGGGGTTAATATCTCTTTTTGAGCAGTCTGCTCGTTTGCATCTTTGACCGCAGTGGTCATGGTAATGTATCATTGTGCTGGTAAGGATAAAATGATTGCCGAGATGACGTATTCAAAGGGTAAGATCGCTCGCAGGGGGAAAGGCAGACACAGAAATTTACGGGTACCCGGTTACATCTACACCCATTTTGGAGAAATGCAGATCGTTTGTAACCACCGAGGCACCAACAGACCGGGCAGATGCTGCAATAATGGCATCCGCTACCGATATTCCAGGTCGTTTTATTGTGCTGGCATCCACCGCAATCTCTGCAGTCAACGGGATAAGGTTCAGCTTTGAGTGCTGGACCTGCAGTACCCGGAGTCTGGCTACGGACGCATCGGCTTTTCTGGCATAGATGTATGCAAGTTCGGTCAGGGTTATCGTTGCGACAAATCCTTCCGCATCCTCATTCTGGATAGATACCAGATGATTCCTGATGCACTCCGATCCTTCCTCGCGGTTGAAAAAAGTAAGGAACGCATGCGTGTCAAAGAGCAGCCTTGTCTTCGAGCTCATCGTCCCACTCCTTTCGCACCTCATTGAGCACTTGCCTGGTGTTCTTCAGGTTATCAATACCCCAGAGTTCGGATAGGTTTACCAGCGGCTGGAGGCGGATGGCGTCTTTCTCCTCGACTAGTACCAGCGAATCCCCTTCTTTTAAGGAAAATTTTTTCCGGACTTTTACGGGAATGACAATCTGGCCTTTTGATGACAAGATAACGATGTCCATAGTAAGATAATATTTGAAGTGTAAGAAAATAAATGTATTGGATTACTAGTAAGATATGTTACTTAATGTAAGATAAATCTACAGAAAGACACGCTCATGATGCTTACCGATATTTACGGAGTTTTTCTCAATTATCTGATCTGGTTTATGACAACCATTCCGGTAAGCCAGGTTCCAGTACAAATAAAAACCAGGAAATTGATGCAACCTTAAGAGTTACAACCAGGTATTGGGGTTATTGCGATACAGATCATCAGAAATACCTGTATGCGTTTTTCCGGTGATGGATTTCCATAACAAAGATTACCATGATATCCATTTCTATTGTCAAAATTATTCGGTAACTACCCACGCGGAATGAGTAAATCGGTGTATCTCCAAGTCCTTTTAATTTTTTAACGCACCGCCAGGGTTCATTATCATTTGAAAGGGCAGTAAGAGAATTATGAATCATTCTGATATCATGAACAGGTAATTTCGCGAGATCTTTTTTTGCCCTTGGAATGAACCTGACCTGAAAAGTCATTCAATCCCCAGTTCTTTCATGACTTCCTCCATGGGGATAGTCCTTCCTTTTCTGATATCCTCAAGTCCTTCTTCGATGGCCCGAAGTGTCTCCTCGGACAGGGGTTCATCATCCACTGAACATTCGAGGAGACGTTCAATTACTTCGTTATATGTTTCACGAGGGTGTAATTTCACCCCGTCAAGCCGGGATTTAAGATCTTTCTGAATGACGATGGTCGTGGTTTCTGCCATATGGTGTCATATATTATGATATAGTATGATATATTTTTGTATACCAGAATTTAGCGATAAATCGATAGCTCAAAAATTAGACTCCCGGGTTACAATTAAAAATATCAGGATCCTGGTTCTTCCCCCTTACCCACCCGGTACCCACCTTTCAGTACCGTAATCTCAAACCTGGCTCCCTTCCCTGCTTCGCCGGTCTCGGCAACAGTCATCCCAGTAAGTGCAAGAATTTCTCTTTCGCTAGATAGAATTATACCCTGAATTATCTTTCAGGAGTGTCTGTCATCGGGCAATAATTATTAATCAATTATCGTCAATCATTTGGTGAGGTATTCAATTGACCGATGTATTGATGGAGAAAATGAATACGATTGAACAGCTTCTTCTCCAACTCAACGCAAAAATCGAAAACTTTCTTGGATATGAAGTCCTATCCGAAGAAGAACAAAAAGAACTTGATCAGGTCCGGGAAGAGATTAAGTCCGGAGAGTATGTGCCAATGGATCAGGCATTTTAGGAATGCGCCCTTTGTATTCTGTTTTTTTAAGTAAACAAGCTGTAAAGTCGGTGCAGGAGATGCCGGAAGGTCAAAAAGAAAAATTACGCGAAGCGTTCAATGTTATGAAACATAACGCATTCAGTTACCCATACCAGAAGATACAGGGCGAATCACATCTCTATCGAATCAGGATTGGTGACTATCGTGTATTATACGAAATTAATGATCAGTCCAAAATTATTATGGTAATCAAAGTAGACCATCGAAATAAGGTCTACAAGTAAAAATTGTTGTATCTCATATCATGCATAACCGGTGCTCCATTATAAACCATTATTTCCAATTACGCAACCCGGTACCCACCTTTCGGCACCGTAATCTCAAACCTGGCTCCCATCCCTGCTTCGCCGGTCTCGGCAATCGTAATCCCGGTCAGTGCAAGAATTTCTCTCGCAAGGTACAGTCCATACCCTCGTTTGCTTCCAAAACCGCGGGTGAAGATCCGTTCCTTATCCTCAACCGGAACACCTGCACCGTTGTCACAAAAGGCGATGACAAGTCCGCCAGGTTGTTCTGAAGAAGTAATCGTGATCGTGTTGGCCGTTTTTCCGTGCAGGACGGTATTTTCGATAAAATTTGAAATAATTTTCCTGATCAATGGGTCTGCGAAGACCCTGAGCCCCGGGTTTATCCCGACTTCCACCTTCATCCCCGGGTGGTCGATGATCGACGCAGTCTCCCGGATCACAACCGGCAGGTCGACCCACACCGGCACATTGACGCCGACATCCTGGTAGTCCTTGGTGAATGCAACCTGTCTGCGGATCGTCTCGGCCGCACCTTCTTCTCTTGCAATGAACTCTTTCAACGTGTCGTCCGTAACCATATCGTGCGAAAGTTCCAGGTAGCCAAGCAGGATAGTCAATTGGTTCATGAGATCATGACGCGTGATACTATTGAACCGGTTCAGCATCCGGACAGCCGCGTTTATGGCTTTCTCCGAACGTATCCGGTCAGAAACGTCACGGAAGGTTACAATCACCGTTCCGGGACTTCCGGGACTCCCGGGGAGCAGGGAAATCAGAAACTCACATACTGAAAGGGAGCCATCCTTCTTTTGGAGACTGAATTCACGGACCTCCTCCACACCGGAAGACAGGGGTAGACTTACGTATTCCCTGAACCTGTCATGATCGGTCGCAGACAGGATATGAGTAATATTCTTACCAAAAAGTTCGTCTGCAGCCTGATAACCCGTTATTTCAAGCGCCTTCCTGTTCAGGAGGATAATTACCCCTGCAGTATCCAATATGGCCATCCCCCCTGGCGCCTGCTCAAAAATTACCCGGTATAGTTGATTATTATCTGGTTCCATCATGTCCCCTTACATTCAATCCCATATTCTGCCGCTGCTACAACAAGTATCCGCAGGAGGGATATATATCAGATCGCTGATCATTTCATGCTCCACCCTATCCGGGGTTTACCATATGGCATCCACTTTTCGTCCTGTAGGATGTGCCAATGGCATGCCCGACAAACTCTTTTGCTGCAGCACATGCCGCAGGAACATCATTCCCCCGTGCGAGATGTGCGGTAATCGCTGCTGAAAGACAGCAACCGGTACCATGTGCATCAACTGGCAGGCGTTCCCCGGAGAAGAGCCATTCACGACCATGACCTATCAACAGGTCAGGCACAACCCCGCTGACTTGTGGGAGGTGTCCCCCTTTCAACAGCACATACGCTGCACCATATTTTTGGATACAGCGACCGGCAGCACGCATATCATCAACCGTTCTTATCGGCCCGTACCCGGAAAGCACCTCTGCCTCGGGAAGGTTTGGCGTAATGAGGGTCGCCAATGGAACGAGGTTTTCTATCAGTTCGTTCAATGCATCCGGCTCCATCAGGGACCGTCCACTTGATGATACCATCACGGGGTCCACGACGAGGGGTATACCCTTCGGGACACCGCATACCACAGCAGCTACCGCCCCGCTGTCTGGCAGCATCCCGGTCTTACATGCCATCACATCAAAATCTTCAAGCAGTGTTGCCAGTTGTAACCGTATGACATCCCCGGGTACATTCCAGGCACCCATGAAGCTTTGTGCATTCTGGGAGGTCACTGCGGTGATTACGGACAGGCCCCACACCCCCAGTGCACTGAATGTCCGGATATCTGACTGGATACCAGCCCCGCCTGAAGGGTCAGACCCGGCAATCGTGCAGGCACATGGTACCGCTGGTATCTCCATGGCGAGAATTGAGAGGGCTTTGAGCATGAACCTTTTCATTACATCCGGGGTCAGAGAACATCATCGCCAGATCATCAGCCTGCATGCATTCAATCGGACCATTCGTCAGGGACCAGATCAGAGGTTTTTTTGGTTCGGGACCGGGTAATTATCGTGATGGATGCGCTCCGGGGGCCGGCCGTTCAACATTCCGGTCATCTCATGAGCATGATGCCGGCATGACACACAGTTCATCGTCCAGTTGCGGGTATTTACGGCGATTTTACCCATTCCTGCTGAAATGATGGCCACTTCGTATAGGTTTAAGTATGGCGGGATCCAATAGAAAAAGCAACAGCGAGGCATCCAAATGCCTCTCGACTTTTGGAAATGAACCACCATGACTTCACGTATGCTCGCTCCTCACACAACATGCCCGGGATGCCAGGAGGAAGTATTCCTTGATGAGCTGGTCAGGGGCCGGTGCCCACTTTGCGGGTGCACACTTGAGGACTTCGTGGACCAGTCCGGGGATATGGACGAGATAGTAGAACGGAGCGATTTCTCATGGCTGGTGTTCAACTACTTTATTTTCAAGAAGTTCGATGAACTGGGCGCAAACCCTCTGCAGGTAATGCAACTGATTGCCGGGCTGGACGAATGCTGCTTAAACCCGGGTCCGGGTGAGTTCCCAAGGACAAAATTTGAATTCGACCTCCCGATGAAACTGACTGACCAGCTAAGACCTAAAAAGTGTTCCCGGTGCGGAAGGGTCTTCTTCGGCGGGGGCAGGAAAGTCCTCTCCGGTGACCTGACCAGCCCGGGATTTGAGATCAGATATATCTGTTCCCGGGAATTGTGAACGGATTTTCATCTTTTTTTGCCTCTTTTGGCAATAGAAGCAGCCGGATTAATGAGGATCAGAAAAATATAGTTACCAGTCAACCCTTGCGAATATTTCTGATCGTCTGATAATAATCGTGAAAACCGAAAACGATATTGCAGGTCGAATCTCGCTAATATTTTTCAAACTGATTTAGTGGTATTCAGATTTTACTAACGCTCCCGGGGCTCCGCCCCGCCGTTGTGGGAATCCCGTTGGGATAGGCGTGGGCTGGGGGTATATCTTTTTAAATACAAAAAACCCTGCCCAAGAAATATCCCGATGGGGGTGGGGCAGGGAGGGGGTGAAACCCCCTCCTGTCTGATGTTTTTTATTTCAAAATTATTCACAACACTAATTTCCAAAAATAATCCTCAGTACTTCGCTAATTTTCCCCCAGTGAATAATTAATTTTCACAACCCGCACCCTCAAAGATCAAATAAGACACCGCAAAGAACGTATTTCGGAAACGCCTTTAAGACATTTTCTTATGCCTTCCCAGACAAAGATCCGGAACAATTCGAATCTGAACAGATCAGGATCAACATTACGCGGTCCACGCCGAAGTGGAGTAAAGAAAATCCATTGAAGAGACATCCAGATATTCTCCATGAGGAATGCAATAATCGCAAACAAAAACCGCAACGTCGGATTTCTGGACGTTGTAAAAGGTCGGATCTTGTTCCTTATCCTATATGAAGACTCAATCCCGAATCTTGATTTATAAGCATGGTACACTTTTTCCGGTGTCCACGAGAGTCCTGATACAACGTATCCGAAAGAGACCTTGCCTTTCTTTCCCGTTTTCCCTTTCAAATATCCGACCTTCACTACCAGGAGTACGTCTTTGGATTTGTTTTTGTTCCGGATCGTGTAATGCCGGAAACAGGATTTAGGGACCTCCAATAGTGATTTCAGCATTTTGCCATGCTTTACAACGGGAATGATATATGGGATGCTATGTTCTGCGAGAAAATTCAATACATCAATCGAATAAAATCCCCGATCGAGACAGAGCACTTCGATCTTGTAGAACTGGGCCATGATGACATCAAGACATCGTTGAATGTAAAATGTCTTCAATTCCTTATTTTTTACCGGAAAAACGGCAAGTGTGAACCGTTTTCCTTTCTGAATTGCATATAGTGTGACGTAAGTATAGAATCTCGTTGTTGATGCCTTGGCCTCGGTTCGTCTGACAAAGTCGGTATTCTCTCCTCTAATCTCGCCATAATAAGGATCATCAGTGTAATCAATGGCAAATGTATACGATTTTCCTTGTTTTAGTATTGAATTGGGAAGATCCAAGAGGATCGATGATGCTTCCTCCTCAAGATCTTCACGGTTTAGTTTGGCAAGGTGGTATCTACAGGAGGTCTCACAAGGTACAGAACTGAGAGAACTGCGAATAGAATGGATCGATTGCTTCTCTGCAGCCATTCCAACTAGCATTCGAATCAGGGTCTTTTGTTTAAGCTTTCCGTTGATAGGTACTTTTATATGACTGTTCAGGACATCAACAACCAAATCAGAGCATTCTTTGGCTTTTAGAACCATTCCCTTATTGCGGGTGACCTTTGAAGGCATATTGGGCTGCCCGCTTAGTATTTAGATCTTTCCATCTACGTGCTACATCCGCGAATCTATTTTCTGAGCAAAATTTAGTGAACTACTGATCCTATTATTTATTGAAAGTTGTTTTAACCGCTAAAAATGACTCCAATAAACTGAATTCACTAAAAGATTATTGGATCATACTGATCATCAATTCCAACAAAACCAATTTTCGCCATAAAAAATTAATACGCCCTGCCAAGGAGTGTTGTTGTACCCGGCTTCCCGCAGATAATGCAGTTCCCTTCAGTTTCATTCAGGTAAGGGGAACGTGCCTCTGTACCGAGTACACTTGCCCCGAGACGTTCCTCCATTACATCAGCACACCCGCGTTCCCCGCACCAGTTGACGACCGCTACTCCAAGGGCCAGGGCATTTACCGCTTCTTCGACCGACACCGCATGGACAAGACACGATCGCATCTGGGATTCCGCACGCTCGCGGAGCCGTTCGTGAACCCCTCCAAGTACACTGTTGACCCCGTTCACAAGGTCACTGATCAGGACGGCTGACCGTTCCCCTGTCCTTGTTACCACGGTCACCTGGCCGGCATCGATGTCTCTCGGCCCAACTTCAAGCCTGACGGGGACACCCCGCATCTCCCAGTAATAGTACTTGGCCCCTGGCCGCAGGTCACGGTTATCGGTTTTTACCCGGAAGCCTGCGGATTTCAGGGTGGATTCCACAGATAATGCTGCCGCTGCCACGTCATCTTTCCGTTTTCCGATGGTGATCGGGACAATCACGATTTGCACCGGGGCCATGCCAGGCGGGAGCACCAGTCCCTTGTCATCGCCGTGGAGGCTGATCAGGGCGGCAATCGACCGTTCAGAAATCCCGTAACAGGTCTGGTACGCGTGGCGCTGCACCCCTTCCGGGTCCTCAAACGTAATCGAGAATGTCCGGGAGAAATGGTCCCCCAGGTGGTGCACGGTGCCGATCTGGAGCGTCTTCCCGTCGGGCATAATCGTGTCCACTGCCATCGTGTAGTCAGCACCCGGGAACTTGTCCCATTCCGGCCTCTTTGAGACAACGACCGGGATACAGAGTTTTGCATAGAATTCCTGGTAGAGAGTAAGGGCCTTTTCGACCTGGACCTCCGCCTGTTCCCAGGTGGCGTGGACCGTGTGGGCCTCCTTAAAAGAGGTAATCTCCCGGAGCCTGATAAGCGGGCGCGTATGCTTCGTCTCGTACCGGAAGGTGTTCACGACCTGGTACAGCAGGATCGGCAGGTCCGCATGAGATCGGACCCATAGGGCATACATGGGGTATATGGCAGTTTCACTGGTGGGGCGGAGCGCAAGTGGTACATCGAGCAGGTCTTTTCCCCCGTGAGTTACCCAGTACACCTCGTCCTCGAACCCCTTGATGTGCTCTGCCTCCTTCATGAACTCCTGTTCCGGGATCAGGAGTGGGAACAGGGTTTCCTGGTGTTCCCGGTCCATCAGCTCGCGGAGCCAGGCATACACATGTTTCCTGATCGCAAACCCGTGGGGGTACCAGACATACAGCCCCTTGACCGGGTAGCGGACGTCCATGATCTCAGACTGCCACAGGAGATCATTGTACCATGCAGAAAAGTCTGTTTTGGGCGGTAATGCGCCGCGTTCTTCTTCCATACCCCACTCCTTATGTCACCAGACGTATGATTTCAGGCGTAATAAATGCCTCGACAAACGCCGCGAGGAGGACAAGGGGGATGACATACATTACAAATTTCAGGCCGTGGTGCGCAGCCTCAACCGCTGCATCACCGGTCCCGCTCCATTCATCATAGAGCGATTTCGCAAGGAGGAAACCGAGCGCTCCTGACAGGATGAACGATGGGATCTCAAAAATGCCATGGGGTAAGATAGCGGCAAAAACAAAGACCATCCCCTTTTCTTCGCGCACCAGCTCCATGATCGAACCGATAATCAGACCATTCGTTGAGAGGATAAACAGGGATAATGCCCCGAAGGTCGCACCACCGAGAAAGAGCAGGAGACATGCCTGGAGGTTATTCAGGAACAATTTCACAAAAAGGAGTGGCGCAGGGTCTCCCACGATTTGCCCCACTACCGCATCCTTGAAAAGTGAAAGGAAATTTTGCCCGATTGACGGGTCCCTCACCGTCACAATTACACCCATCGTCAGCGAAACTGCAAAGATGACCAGGGTAAGCAGGAGCCCCTGGCTGAGTTTCCATTCAGACATAGAACATCATCCTGATCATATCCCTTATCCCGGGGGCGAGCCCGACCACGATCATAGCGAGGACAATGAGGTGCCAGAGGTCTGTGCTCCCCTCGTGGCGGTACCGCTCGAGGATCCAGATCCCGGGGATAATTACCACGAGTTTGAGGGGGAACATCACAAAAGCGGTACCCGTCCACTCTATCAGGCTCGACCCCACGACATGTTGTTCGATATAGGCCAGGGGGTGGAGGTCGATGCCATAACTGGTGGCACTTGCATCAAGGAGCTGCCCGAAAATGAGCACCTTGTAGAGAGGGTCAGAAACATATTCCCACCGGAACAGATATCGCAACGCGCCATATACGAGCAGGCTTGTAACGGCTGCAAGCGTGAGGATGATGACGGCAACCTCCGGATGGATCACCCCGCGGGAGAGACCGAACGCAACAAGGATCGAAAATGCCACCACCGCTGCAACTGCACCAGTCCCGGCATACCAGGGGATATAATCCTTAATCACACCCTTTCGTGCGAGAGTCGTGGTAATGACGAGCACCCCCGCGGTAACAAAGAAAATAACAAAAAATATGAGCGGCGTCGTAAGGAAAAACTGCCAGTCCGAATTGATCAGGTGTGCGTCCTGCACGACCCTGATGACACCCCCAAACACCACGTAGGGAAGTGTGGCAAGGATGAACCGTCCGTCTACAGGGACCTTTGCATACCGCAGCCACTGATATACCGCGTAAACTCCGAGGATGAGAAATATTGCATAAGTCAGGGTTTCAACCGGGTTATAGGGCTGATCAAACCTGACCGGATCGATGTAGTATTTGTAGATGAATTCCCTAATCATTTCTGATAAGAATGAGCGCCGGAAGTATAAAAGTACTGAAAAATAAAATTTTCGGGAAATCCAAGTGGATGCAGCTGCCAAGGGACGTTGTGATCGGGCATGACGTGCTCCCCCAGCTGCCAGATGTCTGTGAAGACCTCCGGATAGGCCATTCCGTCCTCATCGTTTCCGGCGGCCATACCCGTGATATTGCAGGAGAGAGGGTCAGGGCACTCCTGGCTGACAATTATAAGATCGCCACCTTTACCGCTGAAACAATCAGCCCGGAAGTAATAAAACAGGCAGAAGTTGCTGCAAAGGAGGTGGATTTTCTCATCGGGGTAGGTGGTGGCCGGGTCATCGATACGGCAAAGATCACTGCCTATAACCTTGACCGCCAGTTTATCAGCATCCCTACCGCGGCCTCCCATGATGGAATCGCATCAGCACGGGCCAGTGTTCCAACTGCAGAGGGGAGCGGGTCACTTGAAGCGCAGCCACCGATCGCGATTGTCGCCGATACCGGGATTATTGCCGCTGCACCACACCGCCTGCTTGCGGCCGGGTGTGCCGATATTATCTCAAATTACACCGCGATCCTTGACTGGGAACTCGCACACCGGTTGCGGGGAGAACCGGTATCAGAGTATGCAGTCGCCTTATCGAAAATGACCGCAGAACTGCTGATGAAAAATGCACATGTATTAAAACCCCATAACGAGGAGACTGCCTGGTTCGTAACAAGGGCACTCGTATCTTCCGGTGTCGCAATGAGCATTGCCGGTTCATCGAGGCCTGGCAGCGGTAGTGAGCACAAGTTCGGACACGCCCTTGAACGCCTCGCACCCGGTAAAGCACTCCACGGAGAGGCATGCGGTATCGGGACCATCATTGCAATGTACCTGCACGGCGGGGACTGGAAAACCATCAGGGAAGCATTACGAAGCGTTGGTGCCCCGGTCACACCTGCTGAACTTGGAATTCCGGACTCGGTCGCGGTGAACGCGCTCCTGATGGCAAAGACTATCCGCCCGGAACGCTTCACCATACTTGATATGGGGCTGACAGAGGAATCTGCATGGGAACTCGTAAGAATGCTCTACCTGGATTGAAAGGGGCGGCTGAGGCAAAGCCGAAGGTCACCCTGATCGGGTCCGGGCTTGCAAAACCCGGGCTCGAATTTGTCTATGAAGGATCGCTCGATGAATGCAAACCCTGCATAGTGAAAAAGGCCTGCAATAACTTAAAAGAAGGCAAACGGTACCGGATCGTCAAAGTGCGGCCGACAAAGCATGAATGCCTGATCCACAGGAACGGTACCTTTGCGGTTGAAGTGGTGGAGGCCCCGATCGCGGCCCTTTTAAGCGCAGAAATGGTGATAAAAAACAGCAGGATCAACTACGAATATACATGCAATAATGAAGACTGCAAAAGTTACGGCCTTTGCCACCCTGACGGGATCGTCGAGGGTGAAAAATATGTCATCGTGGAAGTGATTGGCAACGCCCCGGACCCCTGTGAGAAAGGGCGGACGCTCCAGCTTGTTAACCTGATGTCCCCCTGATTAGGACTTTTTTCCATAAGGGGCTGGAATAATCCCTTTTTTCCTCATCGATGGAATGTTATCATGTTTTCAGTTGTTGTGATACCACCCAGAGCCTCGCCCCGAGTGATGTGATCTTCCCGAGGTCCTGGAGGTTCACGAGCCACCGGCCGGGGATGTCCCCCACACCAGACCAGGCACCGGCAAGGGCTCCTGCAACTGCACCAATCGTATCAGTATCGCCCCCGAGGCTGATCGCCCGGACAATCGTCTCTTCAAATGACCGGCTGTCCATAAAGACCGTGAGCGCTGCATGCGTGGCAAGGAGCGCATCGAGGCCGGGTTCCGGATCGGACCGGTGATAAGCCCCGAGAACCCTGATGACTTCATCGTCGTTGCAGCGGTGAAGGGCACGGGAAAAGGCCCCGGTGCGCGAAAAACCGCGGCACATGTCTGATATCATCTGGTTCACCCATGCCGAACACTCGGCTGCCGTCCCGTCATGGTGGGTCAGTTGTGAGCACCGGATGCTCACCTCGCGCAGGGGAGGCCCGGAAAAAAAAATTCCTACCGGCGCACCCCTCATTACACTCCCGTTACTGCGGCTGCCCCCGCTTCTTCTATGGACGATCTCTGCGGCACGGTCAGGAGGAACACCCGACTGCACCAGATCAAAGACGGATCGTGAAGTAGGACCGTAAAATTCAGGATATCGTAAATACCCGTCAATAAGGCGCTGCATGAGATCATTCTGGCAGAAGTCCCTGCAATGGATGAGTGATTCTGCGACGGCGATTGCCTGGAGCGTATCATCAGTATAACAGCCGGCATTTCGCATACGTGGCCCGTTGCCATGCATTTCGGTTACAGGTCTCAGGGGAGGGGGGTACCCCTCAAAGGGCGCACCCATTGCATCCCCAATTGCGAGTCCCGTAAGGGCTCCCACCGCGCTCACACCACCCGATATAAAGGTCACCAATAAGATATATCTGCTCCCGGAAATAGTAAATTTTGAGGAAAGGTGATAGTGTGCAAAAGGAAGAATTGCTGCATTTACACATGCTGATGGTGCATATTAAAAAATACTACGAGAACATCACCAATGATGAAATTCCAACAGGACGCTATAGTGCGCTCGAAATCTCTCCTGTCCACATCCACAAAAACAAGAAGTGTCATAAGGATGCGATCCTCGCCCTCGGGGATGAGATCGTGGCCCATGTGAAACTTCAGCAGCCCATGATGGTGGACTATACCTCGGACACTGCGCAGGGCAAGATCGCGGCTGAACATTAATCCCGAGATGGACGAACTTTTAATCTGCAGGGAAATAATTTCCCTCTTCTTCTCCCGTGATGACCTTGATATCAGCCAGGCACGGATCGAGGTCTGCAGGAAATATAAACTCAGGATAGTCCCGAAAAATTCTCTCCTGCTTTCGTATGCACTTCCGGAGGAGCGCGAGATCCTTCGTCTTGTACTCCGGGTAAAACCGACAAGGACACTATCAGGCGTCGCGCCGGTCGCCGTCATGACATCTCCCTCCCCCTGCCCGCATGGAAAATGCCTCCCCTGCCCGGGCGGTCCTGACCACCCGTTCCATTCACCCCAGAGCTATACGGGTGAGGAGCCTGCAGCTATTCGTGGCAGGGAACACCAGTATGACCCGTATCAACAGGTAATAGCCCGGCTTTCGCAGTTTGAGACCCTTGGTCACCATGTAGGGAAGGCAGAACTGATCGTGATGGGGGGGACCATAACAGCGCGCCCAGAGGAATACCAGGAGTGGTTTGTCACCAGGTGCATCCAGGCAATGAATGACTATGACACCCCAACAATATCCAACCCCGGACTCCAGCCAACCGGAGAAACGGGTGTGCAGCAGGTGGAGGTCAACCGGGATCCCGTGTTTCTTGCCAACGAACACGCCCGGGTGCGGTGTGTCGCCATCACGTTTGAGACCCGCCCTGACTGGTGCAGGAAAGAGCATATTGAGTCGATGCTCGACCTTGGTGTGACGAAAGTTGAAATCGGGGTCCAGCATGTCGACGATGAGATCCTGGCCTTCAACCGCCGGGGTTGCACAGTACATGATACCGCAGAGGCTAACCAGCTCCTCAGGGATGCCGGCCTCAAAGTCGGGTTTCATATCATGCCAAATCTCCCGGGGAGCAGCATTGAAAAGGACAGGGAACTGTTCAGGACGTTATTCGATGACCCACGCTTCAGGCCAGATTTCCTGAAAATCTATCCTACGCTTGTCACACCGGGATCAGAGATCGAAGCACTCTGGAAAGAAGGCAGGTATTCACCCTACAGCGAGGAAGAGCTTATCGACCTCATCGCCTATGGCAAATCGCTCCTTCCGGTCTATGTCCGTCTGCAGCGGATCCAGCGTGATATCCCTGCCAAACTAATCGTCGCAGGATCAAAGCACAGTAATTTCCGGCAGCTGGCGTCTGACAGGCTCATCGCCGATGGCGGACAGTGCCGTTGTATCCGTTGCCGTGAGATCGGGAGGCATCCTTCCGGGGAGATACCGGAGCTCCTTACCGAGACCTACGAGTGCGCCGGGGGCACTGAACACTTTATCTCGTCAGTTGCCGGGGACTCACTTGTCGGCTTTGCGCGGCTCCGGTTCCCTGGCACAATCTTCAGGAAAGAGCTGAAGGGAAGTGCATTGCTCCGTGAGCTCCATGTATACGGGAGCATCGTCCCAATCGGCCATGATCCATCAGGAGGGGAGCAGCAGCACCGCAGTACCGGGTCTTCCCTGCTTTCCGCTGCAGAAGATATCGCACGAGGGCAGGGGTTCGGGAGGATCTCGATCATGAGCGGGATCGGGGTCAGGCCTTATTACCGGAACCATGGTTATGAGCGGGCAGGCCCATATATGCAGAAGGGACTCTGATGAAATCGGCAACCCTCGAATTCCTGAGGCAGCGGTTCTCTGACTATTACCGAAAGGAGACGATTATCCCCCCCTCGTCCCTTTCCCAGCGGGAATGGGGGTTCGTTATGTTCGATGCTTCAGGAGAGACACGGATGCGACGCCACATCGCTTTCGGGAGCACCCAGGAGATCGGGGAGTATGTGCGGTCGATCACCCCTGCGCACATCTACTATTCAAGCGCCTATTACGAGACTCCTGGCGCACCAACAATGGACACAAAGCACTGGGCAGGTGCTGACCTGATCTTTGACCTTGATGCCGACCACATTATCAGGGGGGCCTATGATGTAATGCTCACCCGCGTTCGGGAAGAGACTATAAAACTGCTCGCGATGCTGACCGATGAGCTCGGTTTTTCAGAGAAACTGATCGAGGTGGTCTTTTCGGGTGGCAGGGGGTACCACATTCACGTGAAAGACCTTGCAGTCCGGGGATGGGGGAGTGCGGAACGTCGTGAACTGATTGATTATGTCTGCGGGACTGGGATCGACCCCGGGCATATCCTCGCAGTCCGTTCACCTTCACCCCGCGGATGGCGGCGGCGTTATATAGCTGCGATGTCCGAGTATCTTTCATGGTTGCAGGACCTGCCCGTGGAGGAGGCAATGGCTGAACTCGAACGGCTGGAAGGGGTAGGGGAGGCGTCAGCGGAGCGGTTTCTTGCAGCAGCCCCGGATATGCTCAGGAAGATCAATGAGGGCATCCCGGTCAACCAGAATGACCGCGTTATCTGGCCGGTCATCCGGGCCCTGACCTCGGCACCGGATGGAGCATTTGCCACCAGGCTGAAACAGAAAGCGGCCCTTGCCGACGAACCCGTGACAACCGATGTGAAACGCCTGATACGACTGCCAACCTCACTGCACGGTGGAAGCGGGTTCCGGGTGACACCACTCTCACCCGGTGAGCTCGCGGATTTCGATCCTCTTGTCGACGCGGTCGTCTTTGGCACAAAGGGCATCATGGTTGACTGCGCGATAAAGAGTTCAATGAAAATTCTTGGGAACAGCTACGCACTTGAAAAGTCGACCGTTACCGTTCCCGAGGCCCTTGCGGTGTTTCTCTGCTGCAGGGGCCTGGCAGAGATATCAGGGGGTGGATAAGCCGTGCACCTCGAGGAAATCCGGGCAATTCTCCTTTCAGAGCGCGAGACCGGCAGGCTGACAAGTATCCCGTCAGATATTTTTGAAACGACAAAAAAGGAACTGGAGGAACTGACTTCTGATGTGCATGCAAACGAAGACCCGTTCAGCGATCGCACCCGTGTTCTGATTGAACGGGCGTCAAGTATACGTGAGACGCTCCAGGACCTCTTCAGGATCAGGGCAGAGAAGATACTCGCACTCTCATCAGGCCATATTGATGGTCACCCGCTTGAAAAAGATGAACTGAAGAAGATGCTCCCCGCCGAACGCGAGATGTTTGATGCCGTTACCGGGGCGATCGCCAAAAATCGCGAGATTTGTATTATTACCCGGCACGACCGCATACCCGTGGCGCCAGGTGAGAACAAATTCCCCCTTACAGGCGATGAAACTACAGGGGAGACGATTCCCGGGACAGGAGAGACACCCCTGCCCGGCCAGGGATATATCCTCGCCAGGGTCCTGGACAATATGGAGCCATTTATGGGCGTAGATGGGAGAATTTATCACCTTATGAAAGAAGATATAGTGACACTTCCCCGGAGGAATGCGGAAGTTCTGAACGAACGCAACATAGTGTTAAATATCACTCCGGGAAAATAATACTGGTATTTGTTACTATTTCCATAGGTGTAAATCTCATGAAAATGCCCGCCAAATTTAAGACCTACTGCCCATTTTGCAGGAATCATCAGGAGCACGAGGTCGAGAAGGTAAAGAAAAGCAAGACGACCGGGCTCCACTGGATCGACCGGCAGAAGGCACGAAGAGGCCATGTCGGGAATATGGGGAAATTCTCGAAAGTACCCGGTGGGGACAAACCGACCAAGAAGATCAATGTCCGTTACCGGTGCAAGACCTGCGGCAAGGCACACCTCCGCCAGGGATACAGAATTGCGAAATTTGAATTGACGGAGTGAGTGAAACAATGGTACGCCAGCACAGGGAAAATAGGAGTGCGTTTATCAAGGTCAAATGTCCGGACTGCGAAAATGAGCAGCTGGTCTTTGACAAGGCCTCCACGAAAGTGGATTGTGTAGTCTGCGGAAAAGTGCTCGCTGAGCCAACAGGTGGCAAGGCAGGCATCCAGGTTGAAAAACTTGCAGTTTATAAATGAGAGCCGTATATGAAAGGTGATGAATGGCCAGAGGAAGGGGATCTCGTCGTCTGCACGGTCCAGCATGTAAAGGACTTTGTTGCATTCGTCTCTCTAGATGAGTACAACGGGCGTGAAGGTCTTATCCCCATCTCTGAGATCGCAACGGGTTGGATCAAGTACATCAGAGACCATATCAGAGAAGGCCAGAAGGTGGTCTGCAAGGTCCTCAATGTCGATACCTCCCGTGGCCACATCGACCTTTCATTAAAAGATGTCAATGAGCACCAGCGCCGTGAAACGATCCGGGAATGGAAGAACGAGTCAAAGGCAGCCAAGTGGATCAGTTTTGCCGCGGAAGCTTCCGGCGGGTCAGCTGAAGCAATCGGATCTGCATTATACAAAAAATACGGGGACCTGTATACTGCATTTGAAGATATTGTCATGAACGGGGCAGGGGTTGTCAGCGAACTCGGTCTCCCGGGGACAACGGTCGATGCGCTGGTTGCGGTTGCCAAAGAGAACGTAAGAATCCCGAAAGTAACCGTGGCCGGGAATATCATTCTCACCTCGCCAAAGCCGGATGGTGTAAATATTATCCGGCGCGCTCTTCGCAGTGCCGAACCAAAGATAGCGGACGTGGAGATCGAACTTACCTACATCGGTGCCCCGGCATATCGGATCAAGGTCACTGCCCCGGATTACAAGCTTGCAGAGAAGGCAATTGAAAGGGCCGCAAATGCAGCGATTGGCGTGGTAGAACGGGCAGGTGGCGAAGGTAAGTTCGTCAAGAAACCGAAATCCGGTAAGAGTTCATGAGTGGCCATATCAGGCGTTGTGAAAAGGACAAAACCTACACACTCATGAGCCAGTGTCCGGCCTGCGGCGGTGTAACGCGGACAGCTCATCCCGCACGTTTTTCACCAGAAGACAGGTTTGGAGAATTCCGAAGACGGGTCAAAGAATGGAAGACATAACTATCCACTTTCTTGATGATTTTTCTCAGGACGAAGTGGAATCACCCATCCTTATCGAAGGGCTGCCCGGAATCGGTCATGTCGGAAAACTGGTGGCCGAACATATCATTCACGAGCTCAATGCGAAAAAGATCGCCCAGATCCATTCTGTCTTTTTCCCTCCCCAGGTGATTATAGGGGATGATGGCGTAATCCGTCTCGCTAACAACGAGATCTTTTTCTACAAGAGTGATACTCACCAAATTCTCTTCCTTGTGGGTGATTTTCAGAGTACGTCCAATGAAGGTCATTACCTGCTCGCTGACCAGTACCTGAAAATTGCGGGTGAACTCGGCGTCCGCAGGATCTACACCCTGGGGGGTTTCGGTGTAGGCCACCTCGTGGAAGAACCGAGGGTGCTTGGGGCGGTCAACCTGATTGGATTAAAGAGCGAGGCGGAAGAAGCCGGTGCAATCTTTGATAACGGGGAACCGGTAGGAGGAATTATCGGGGCTGCGGGACTCCTCCCCGGCCTCAGTGCGAACCGGAACATTGAGGGGATCTGCCTGATGGGGGAGACATCAGGGTACCTTGTCGACCCTAAAAGCGCCACCAACCTGCTAAAAGTACTCTCGACACTCATCGGTATCCAGATCGATGAGACAACGCTGGTGGAGCGTGGAGTTGAGATGGAGCGGATGGTACAGAAACTCATCGAGGCCGAACGGGGCTCACAGGACGACGAACTGAGATACATCGTGTGATACATGCACGTGAACGCCGACCTTCATATCCACTCCTGTTTTTCGATGGCCAGTTCACCGAAGATGGTCCCGGAAAATCTTATCCACAACTGTGTAACGAAAGGGATCTCGGTCCTCGGCAGCGGGGACGCTCTTCATCCCGAATGGCAGTCTATGTGGGCCGATCACCTGGAAAATAACGCAGGCGTCCTTGTTATCCCTACGGCAGAGGTGGAAGACCAGAAACGGGTCCACCATCTCATCCTCATGCCGGATTTTGAGGGGTTTTCTCAGCTCCGCACGATGCTTATCCCGTTCAGCAGGGATATTCTGACCGGTGGAAGGCCACATGTCCACCTCCAGGGCAGCAGGATTGCAGAGATGGTCCATTCCCTTGGCGGCATGATCGGCCCTGCCCACGCATTTACTCCATGGACCTCGCTTTTTGCATATTATGACCATATCAATGAATGCTATGGCGGGGAAAAGGTGGACTTCCTCGAATTGGGCCTCTCCGCCGATACTTCCTACGGGGAGGCAATCCCTGACCTTTATACCATTCCCTTCATTACAAATTCAGATGCCCACAGCCCGGACCCTGCAAAATGCGGGCGGGAATTCACGAGGTTATCCCTGAACAGGTACACCACAAAAGGAGTACTCTCATCCTTAAAGGCAGGCCATATTGAGATGAATGTGGGGTTTTTTCCTGAAGCGGGGAAATATAACCGCACTGCCTGCACGCGATGCTATAAACAGTACAGCCTTCCGGAAGCCAAAGAATTCCGGTGGCGGTGCCCGAAAGACCGGGGCGTGATCAAGAAAGGAGTCCATGACAGGGCACGGGAACTCTCATTCGGGACCCCTGTGAAGCGGGCGCCCTATCTCCACATGATACCACTAGGGGAGATCATCAGGGCAACGCTCAACACTTCGTCAACCACGACAAAGAAATGCACCCATTGTTATGAGCAGCTTATATCCTCACTGGGAAACGAGATTGCAATCCTCACCACAATACCAATCCAAGAAATCAGGGAGATCGACCGCATCACCGCTGACGCAATTGATTCATTCCGTAGTAACCGGATTTCTCTCCAGCCTGGAGGTGGCGGGCGTTTCGGGACTTTTACCTTTAACTCCCGGGATCATGCGTTGTGAGACCGGGACTTATGTTTTCCGGGACCTCCGTGATGGACACAAACTATCCCCGGAGAGCTGACTCCTGAGTAACTATTATTGGAGTTGCAGGACAATTTAATCAGGATGTTGAAGGTTCACCGGGATATTTGTGGCTACTGCGGGTGCTGCGTATCGGTCTGCAAAGAGGGGGCACTTGAACTGATCGATGCGTACCTCGAAGTAGGACCGGGTTGTACAGACTGCGGTGTCTGCGCAAAGGCATGTCCAGTCGGGGCACTGGAGGTCGGGCGCGAATGAAGAAGCACTACGATCTCCTTATTATAGGGGGAGGGCCGGCGGGAGCAATTGCCGCAAGGACTGCTGCAAAAGCAGGTCTTTCTGCCTGTATTGTTGAGAAAAGACCTGCAATTGGTGCTCCGGTCAGGTGTGCCGAGGGTATCGGGATAGAAAGCCTTGCAGAGTTTGTTAAACCGGACCCTTGTTTCATCTCTGCGGAAATGCAGCGCGCTGCGATTGTTGCACCTGACGGCACGACTATGATACTTGACTCAGAGAGTGCCGGTGGGAAAGTCGGGTATGTCCTTGACAGGAAAGTCTTTGACCGTGAACTTGTCTGGCAGGCCGCTGAAGCCGGGGCCGACGTGGCAGTCAAGACGCGGGCGAGTGCACCGATCATGAATGACGGAAAGGTCTGCGGGGCAACACTGGAATTCTGCGGGACAAAAACCGATGTGATGGCTGACGTTGTTGTTGCCGCTGATGGTGTAGAGTCTAAATTCTCAAAATGGTGCGGGATCGACACAACTGTGCCACTCAGGGAGATTATGTCGTCGGCACAATACATCGTGACCGATATTGATATTGACCCACACTGCACGGTCTTCTGCCTCGGAAACAATGTCGCACCCCAGGGATATCTCTGGGTATTCCCGAAAGGCGACCGCACAGCAAACGTGGGTATCGGGATAAGCGGAATGAAAAGCGGGACCGGGCATCGGGCAAAAGACTATCTTGACAGGTATATGGCCGCAAAATTCCCTAATGGCAAGACGATCGAGTGGATCGTCGGTGGAGTGTCAGTCTGCCGGCCTCTTGCCTGTACTGTGACCGACGGGCTTATCATCACGGGTGATGCGGCCCGTGTCGTAGACCCGCTTACAGGAGGTGGCATCTACAATGCGATGTATACCGGAGACCTTGCAGCAAAGGTCGCAATTGATGCGATCGAAAAGGGAGACACCAGCAAATCGGCCCTGATGCCTTATGACAGGCAGTGGAGAGAATCAAAGATGGGTCAAACCATCGAGAGAAATTACCATATCAAGGAATACATGATCAACCTCACTGACGCAAAACTGAACGCGATTATCCAGACAGCCACATCGATCAACCTAAAAGAATTCTCCACGCTTCAGTTGGCAAAAGAACTGGTCAAGAGGGATCCGAAACTTTTATTAGAGCTTGCGGTGTTAAAAGGCCATATAAAATAAATTTTGTTCTCCTTTTTTACCCGGATCATTCCAGGTTATCCGATTTAACCGGCGGTTCAGTGGGGTTACAGGGTTTTTTAATCGGGTACTTATGGATTAAAAATCTCCTGAAGTAAACCTTCCATATCCCTGACTGCCCGAAACCACCAAGCGTCAAACTGCATGCGTATCTCCTGCAGCAACATGTGGGGTATACGGATAAAATAAATAACATCATACTTGTATTCATGAATCTGATGAAGAAATGGGGCATTGTTCTTAAGGCATTTATCATCGTCCTCTTGCTTCTCGGTGTGAAAACGGTGATCTATATATCAGGCTATGACACGGTACCGATAAACCCTGTCGTAGGAGCTTTCATTACCGGCGCGATATTCACCATCGCAGTTATTTTCACCGGGACTTTCACCGATTTCAAAGAGAGTGAAAAAATTGCAGGTGATATGGCTTCCGCACTGAAGGCTCTGTATAATGACGCCATTGCCATCCCCCTCGCTGACGATACACCTCTGGTAACAATGAGAAGTCACATCCGGGCTCTTTTAAACACGATCAATGTTTCTTTTACGGGGAACGACTTTAACACGCGTGCGATCAACCATGCGATGGACGTCGTCACCGATGATATCCGGGTACTTGGCAAACTGAACGTAGCACCACCGACGATTGCAAAACTAAGAGGCGAACTCGGTGCCCTCGACAGACTGGTAAACCGTGTGGATGTTATTACCAGGACTGAATTTATCCCCGCTGCATATGCCGTGGCCGAGATCGCCACTGCCGCCGTTATCCTCGTGATGCTGTTTATTGAAAATGACCATTATATCGAGGGGTCCGTTGTTTTTGTATTTCTCAGCCTGATGCTGATTGCCCTTGTCCTCCTGATTAAAGACATGGATAACCCCTTCGAGTTTAACCTGGATACAAGTGCCGACGTCGATATTAATACACTGCTTACCCTCGGAAGCTACTTTGAAGAAAGAGAAGCAAACCTTGAGAAAAACTGACCCTGTTACCATTTTTCTCTTCTTCCCACAGAATTTCTAAAAAAACACCGATGAGGCCTGGCCTCATGCTTAACCAATGAAAAACCAGATAATTTTCGCCCCCCAATACCTAAATGGGTAGTGCAGATTGTCATTATTTTGGAGTTTAACTCCGTTAAGA
>CAIKOD010000016.1 GCA_903828975.1 uncultured Methanomicrobiales archaeon
CATCTACAATATCATTTGAGACTTTGAGTATAACCTCAGTCATGGTGATCTCTTCTTACCTCGTGAGTGATTGATGCAATAATACTATAGATTGGTAATAATTAAATTAATCCACTCCAACAATCACCTTTATCCCGATATTTATCAGGTGAATAAAGGGCGATGTATTGCCGGGCGTCTAATGGAACTATTGTTCTGGCATTGTATGATTCTGGCTGTAAATGCAGGCTAGAAGGTCATACGATAATCACTACCCCTGTAATATTTCTCTTCCGGCAGCTTGCACCTGCATTCAACACCGCAAATCGCATATATGACCCTATTGCGCCTCTGTTTCAGGCCAAGGCAAACCCCGGCCATTACACCCCCCAAACCAGTCAAATCAAGGCAATATAGCCGTTGCTTTAGAATACGGCAAATTAAGGCGCATTTGCATTAACGGGCGGGAATCCTAACGTTACTGCCCAAAAACCAGGTTGATGTCAGATTGGGGGTTGGAAGGGGTGTGGTTTGAGGGGGGATACCGGCTGATTTTGGCGATAAAGGGGCTGGGATTGGGGGAGGGGATGCGTTGATCAAATTAACGGAGATCTGATTCACTCGGACTCAAAATAATGGTAATGATCATGAAAATTCTAAAAAGGGTGGGGTTGGGATTATCTTAAAGATTAAGAACGTTTACGTCATAGGTTTTGATAACTATCCGGTCAACCTTTAGGTTTAATGTTGGGGTAACTCCAGGAGGTGTTACAGAATCTAACGAACCTAAAGGAAAAACCTGTTGATTATTGAAATAATTCCCCCATGCCCATTTATAACCCTCCCCCCAATCGTTATATACAATTGTCACGGGGATGAGAGCACCACCCACGTCAATAGAGTCTTTTGGTGTAATATTCATCTGCACGGTTCCAATTCCACTTGATTTGCTTATCGCTCCGTTTGAAGTAATATTTATGATTGATATTACGAGAGTCCTTTTTCCTGCCAGATCGGTATCAAGGAACCATCTTGGTTCTGATAGCATTGTGGATCCGGATCCAACCTCACTAAACCCATTAGTTACAACCGCACCATTCTGTAATGCAATTATCTCATTTGTTGAACTAGCGTTGAATTGGAGTAACCCAGTATAGTACGTATGTGGGGGGGTACCACCCACAGTGATGACAAAATTAGATTTTCCTGGAAGGTTCGAATCATAAACGGGACTAAGGAGATCGTTTGGCGGAATAACCTGAAGATATCCACCACTTATCTGCATCGAAGTTTCCCGGTAGGGCACACTCTTATAGGCGAGAAGTTTGACATCGTTCTGGAGAACAATCATATTCTTCTCCATATTCTTGATATTTGCATTTTCCTGTTGCTGTAATAATATCGGATAGCCATACAACGTAACCATGCCAATTCCTGTTATCACAATTCCCAGGATAAGCACAAACCCGATTGTTTCTGAAACCCCTTTATGGTTAATCCTATTCATTTTTTAAAACCTCATTCGGAATTGAATTATAACGGATCCGGTTAAACCCACTGCCGGTAGTGTTTCCTACAATTCCAAGTGTCGAACCGATTCCTGCCAGGGATGCATGATAGTTAACGGTATCCCTCGAAACAATGACTTCGTCGGTAAAATATTCGGCATTTACGTACCTGGTATTGAAAATATCAACAGAATAGGGTCGGCCCGCCACATCGTCCGGGATGTCGAATTTTGTAACAAGAGTTCCATTTGTTGGTGCAACCATATACACATCCACGATACGCGTGCTGATGCCGTTACTGATATCGGTAAAGGCATAGTAATTGAGACGGTCACTTGGTTCCTGGAGCATTACCGTGTTCAGCACCAGCATGGTAACAATCAATAATGTCATAAGAATTGCAGTAATCATGAGATATTCTACCATGGTTGAAACGCCATTCTCCCCGATTAGCCCGTCTCCCGGTTTCATATCAATCCGTTATTTTTCCTCGTTATAGGCGCTGAAGTTGGTAATCCCATCGTTATAATGGAGGGTGACATTACTGTAGGGATTGGGTACGGTGATATTGATGACAACTCCTTTCCTGACGCTATACAAATCTTGTATATCGGTCATTATGTCTGGACCTATAATTGCATCATTAATATCAGGGGATGCGATCGGGTACATCGCGAGATCTTTTGTTTTCAGGTTAATATTCTGAATATCAGCTTTGGAAAAATCAAGCACAGATTCAGAAGTGGTCTGGCCGACAAGTGTTGATTCATTTACGATTGTTGCAAGGAAAAACAGGCTGATGGCTACGATAAAAGCAATCAGTACAATCCATTGGGCCTCGTCATTTATCCTCGCCATAATATCACCTCAACAAGCACGGCTTGTACACGTTGGTCTAATGGGATAGGGTTAGTTAAAACAGGATTATTAATAGGTGTATTGTTCACTATTACCAGGCGTGTCACCCGAATACTGTTCTCACGACCTGTCATCATTGCGGACTGGTTAAAATGATAACTTTGTACTGGATTCTGTGGTGGTAGTAAAGTGGCATCCCGATACCATACGGTTGCATTGAATTGAATATTGTCAGGTAAACTGGACGGTAAACTGGATCCCGATCTATTATTGAGAGAACTATAGAACTTTTCTCCAAATGAATCTGATAGATTTTGCTGGATCATAAAACTCAGGGCTGTTGTATTCGGGCGAATTTCAGTGACATTAAAACTATCCGGGGTATCCATCATCGCGAGTGCATCGTTCCCCGTCTGTTCGAGCTGCATATCAGTGATATGGACATCGCCGGGGGTGAATACGGTTGTGGTACTGAGGACCAGGTATGCAGTTACCAGCATAATAATCGCTGCAGTAAATCCTTCGATAGTATAGAGCTGGGCGTGATCATTCACCACACCTTCACCTCCATTACCGCCGGGATCAGGAATGGCATTGTGAGATAGGGATTTCGTCCCCCGGCGGGTAATGTGTAACTGTACGGGATTGGATCAGTATTTGCAGTGACATAATCATCAAATGTGCATTCAAGGGATACATAGGATATATTTACACCGCTAAACGATTGCTGGAGATATCCGGGATCAACCACCAGGAGGATGCTGGAATTTCCATCTACCGTTTCACTAATCCCTTTCACCCATCGTTGTGACTCATTGATTTTAGTGGTATTCAGATATACCCTGACGGTTGGGGAATCTGATGAAATATTAAGCCTTAATGGAGCTGCAGTATTAGGGAAATATTGAAGTGTCCTCACATCTTTGAGGTTGACCGACGCGTGAGTGGTATTTAATGTAACATTGATTGCGGTCTGTTCATTGACTGGGTCAATAAAGTATCTCAGGGAAACAGGAGACGATATTAATTCAGAGACATTGTACTGGACTGTAAACTGGGTCTGGTTAGGGATGCCATTGGGGACGCCAAAAGGAGGTCCCGTAGAATTTGATAAATTAAAGTCCATGCTGCTCGGTTGTTTGATTACTACCAGCCGGCGGCTATAGCCATAATTTTGAACAGTAGAATCGTCTTCTCCTACATAGGCCGTGGTGAATATCGGGGCTGTGATATTTGGCACATGTTCTGAAGGGATGTCAGACTGCCCGTCGAGGGATTTAAAGCGGATATTAAAATGATAAAACGTAGGTGTGATTGACAAAATCTTATTGTTGAAATTAAACAGCATCAGTTTCTGCTTGTAACTCAGATTTTCATTATCAGTTAACCCGGAATTGGCGTAAAAAAACTTGTCTATTTTTGCCGGGGATAAAATATTCGGATAATCTTTAGATATTGCAAGGCCCAGTCTTATGATCTGCTTTTTTTCTTCGGTGGAGGCAAAGTTTTTCACTTCCCACCCGGGAGCTTTCGGGTCGTTGAGGTCCCCGGCTCCACCGGGATCCCCTGCGTCCTCTGCCAGGACCACCCCGGTCCTGTATGCAATCGCATCATAGTCGATTGTTCTGCTTGATAGACCGACAAGTAATCCCGAGACCATCGTTATAACCACAATAAAGGCGATCATGAAAATGGTGAAACCCGCAATGAAATCTATTGAAAGTAGCCCGGTGTCATCATTCATAGGGGTTGCTCGGTTGCTGGTACCATTGCTTTCTGGTTGTTTTTATTGCTCAATAAATATTATCCCCCGTACCAGGTGACTTCCTGAACATTAATCCTTAACTATTTTTCGTTGTTACAGTTAGAAAATCACTTAGCAGATCAGATATTTTTATCCCATTGTAATTCTATATTGCAATTCATTAATATAATTCGTTGATCCATGTGAGAAACACTTATGCATAAACCATAACAAGTGATCGTATAATCATAAGTTATATGGTGGGGAAATAATAGTCATGAAATGAAGGGGAGATGAAAATGGGAAGTATTTCGCACATTTTGGCATATTCTTTAATTCTTACCATAGTTCTTGTCGGGGCAGCAGGTGCGGTGATTCCTGATAATACGACAATCTTCAACAGCAGCAAAGAATGGATGGTTGCAAACGGGGCTGATTCAGCAACCCTGTCCTTAATGGTACTCAATAATACGACTAATACAATACCATTTTCGCGCGTTGAATTTTCTGTCAATGATCCAACATTAGCAAGTCTAAGTGATACAACTATGGTTACTGGTTCAGATGGTATGATAACGACACAACTAGTCGGGAAGACCATAAGTGGGACCGTTCTGGTCTATGCCAATGTTTATTACAAAATTAACGTGAGTGACCTGTCTGAACAAAATATTATCTATACATACTCCCAGAAAATCGATCACGATACCCCGTATGCAATTTCCTATGATAATTTCCCGCTAGGAGTGGTAACTGTCGGGACGGAACTGCCGGTGACAATCAGGTTGAGGGACTACTGGGATAACGTCGTGGAAAATAAGAATAAAGCGGAAAAAATTACCTTTAGCATTCAGGGTTCTCCCGGTGATCTGGCAGCCTTCAATAACAGTGGTTCCTTGCTCAGTTACATGGATGTCTATGACGATAGTAATGGTAATTTTAATACAACCTTAAAAGTATCGACGCTCCCGGGGATGCACCAAATTCAGGTAAAACCCGTGGATATGCCGATTAGTGAACATCCCTACTATATAAGAACAATTGCAAACGGGCTACCTGCCCGGATTACCAGCCTGGTTGGAATAAATAGGGGAATCGGATCCTCTACTGCCAATCCCCCGAATATCGTTGCAGATGGATTTGGCAGATATAATATTACATATACAATATTTGACCAGTATGGGAATCGTGTAAGTGACAGGGTCCTGCGTTTTACCTCCAATATCCCCGGGGAAGAACAAAACTTACCTGCGTCAACCGATATGGGGGAAGTCAAGATATTTTACGGGCCGAAAGACCGGATCATGGATGTCTCCCTCAATGTCGTTTCCATTGATAGCGGTGCGTATAACACAACCCTTGTAAGTTTTGTTTCCGGTGCCCCAAGAGATGTGAATTTAACTGCAAACCCGGAAATGATGCCGAGCAGGGATGTTCCGGGAATGGATAGTTTTCAATCCCAAATCATGGCAAAGGTGGTAGATGGGTTAGGTAATGCAAAACCTGGGGAAACTGTTACTTTTTCATTGGGGACATCTGAATATGATCCCACTGATGTAACAAGAACGTCCGAACCGACATTTGATTCCTTTACTGCAGTAACGGACAACCTGGGATATGCAACCGTGAACTTTGCGCCTGGAAAGTTTACAACAGATGAAATAGATCCTCATTTCTCCGGTTCCGCAACAGGTCGCTGCACCGTGACCTCAGTATGGAATGGCATTAGTCAGAACCTGATCCTAACCTGGAAAAATTATCCATATCTGAGTGCTGATGCCTCAGTAAGCCCTAAAGAGGTCAATGTCAGTGATAACATTACCGTCACGTTAAAATTGAAAGGGGATGGCTGGGCCCTCTACAAACCGGTTGATATCGTGCTGATTACAGACCTTGCCGGAGGTATTGGTGGTCCGGGATTATTGGATGCAACACAAAAAGCAGACGAAGCATTTGTAAAAAATGCAGGAAATTCGACCTATATCGGATTGGTGTCTTTTGGGAGCACTCCGCCAATGTATAGTACCGATGCCTGGACGAGATGGAAACAACAGAATTCCGCAACTCATCTACCCTACTTATTTAATCCTTATCATAATGCAACGGTAAACAAAACGGACTATTGCCTGTTGGATCCTACTTTGTGGGACAGTGGATTACATGCTAGTAGTATTATCGTCCCGGGTACTCCCTATTATAATACAACGTTATGGCAAGGCAGTGGATATGGGTACATTAACGGCTACTCAGGCGCAACCATCGATCAAGGATTAACATCCATGAATAAAAAAGCAAATCTCCTCTCCACGATTCTCGCCACGATTGGTCGTTACCGGACAGAATACAATGGAAGGGGTGGAACTAATTATGCAGCGGGTATCAATGCGGCTATTAAGGTCTTCGAGAACAATCCCTATCCAGGCCATAAAAAGGCAATAATTATCATGGGTGATGGGATCCCCATGATGGCCCCGGTTGACCCGGGATCTCTCGACTCATATTGGCCATCAGACTGGTATCCCCGTGAAAATCTTGGTTGGTACGATGAAAGTGATATCGCCATCGATGCGGCAGTTGATGCAGCAGACCGGGCTAAAGCCCAGGGAATTGACATCTATGCAGCGGGATTTAAACTGGGTGGGCAGGTTGACAACGATACACTCCTAAAACTGGTATCCTCACCTGACAATTTCTACTATGTGCCGGATACAAACAAGCTGGATGAAGTATTACTGACCATCCAGGGACGGATCCAGAATGAGGCGGGAGTAGATACTACTGCCGATCTCGATTATGGGACTGTGAAGGTGGACCAGCAACCGGTAAGCGGGGTCTTTAATTATGTATACCAACCATTGGCATCGACTAAAAATCAGACCTACTGGAAGAACGGCACCAACATACCTCCCGGTCCTAATTATTATGATCAGACCGCAGACTGGGCTGATAACATCCTGACATTTGATGTCGGGACTATTAAGGTGGACCAGGTCTGGGAAACAAGCTATAAATTACAGGTACTGAAAAAAGGCACGATTAATGTCTTTGGACAAGGATCAAAAATCTCGTTTAATAACAACACTGCTAACTTATTACTACCAGGTATAACCATTAATGCCCATTCAAATAGCAGTGGAAATGCCACGGAAAATGTTACAAAAACATTGGTGATTAATAACCTCACGGTCGATCAGACTGGGAACATAGCAAATCTTACCGTAGATGTCCAAATCAATCCCGAAGAACAAAATCTGACCCTGACTGCGGATATATATATCACCGATGAAGAACAGCATAAAACAACCTGGTTGCAAACAGTTAATCTTACTCCGGTTGTAAACGGAAAGATGAATATCGCGTTGATTGACATATCCCAATTCCAGCTTGGTAAGCAGTATACGTTCTATGTCGACTTCATCAACAAACGCCCCGGAACAAACCCGGTATACTGGCAACGGTTAACATCCGGGTTCGTCAGGGCGATTAAGCCATCTGGCGTGTACATCAGGCTGGAATAATCACCCTTGGATTAATCCCCCATTTATTGCATTGAACACAAATTTTTTTTGTTCAGATTCCTTTTTCAGGGTTAATGTGTAGTTTTTATTTTTTAAATCGATACGATAGAAATTCCAATTGTCATCCATATATGGTCTCAACTTCGATTGTTGTGTTCTGAAGAGATCTCCTGGTAAAATAACATTCATAGGATCGATCTCAGAACCTGAAACAGTGCCAGACCATGCGCTCGTCGTAAGTCCCCGTCCGTTTACCTCAATAAATTTTGTTTTATTCTGCTGCCTGGCGATGAAAAGCCAACTATCTGCGTTTCCTTCATTATCTAGGTTCATACCCGTAACTGAAAAAATTCTGGCTACGGTGGTGGTGTTTTGATATTTTAAATGCCCTATCGGAAGCTGTGAAAATGCCGAATAAAGCCCGATTTTCTGGGGGCTGTTATTCAGAATAACCGGTACCGCCCCAACATTTTTCGAAGATGTCAACGAGGAAAGTGGAGATAGAATCCCCCCGGTTACAAGAAAAATTCCAATAATAACTGCCAGAATTATAAGGATTATCGCAATAATCATTGATGATAAAGCAAGTCTGGATTTCATAACAATAATGCCTCTATGGGTGTCGTATTCCTATAATGATAGCGATTGCACAACTGTGTTCTTAATTATCAGTGAATAACAACATAATCAACAATGCCCCCGCCAACCCCACCCCTGACCCGCGAACTTACCCATGCTGAATTCCCCCTCGTCAAAGAGGTATGGTACCACTACCACCAGCAGGAAGCCGACCCTGCAGAAGACCGCATCTTCGGCACCTTTATCGACGGGACGCTCGCTGCGGTAGCGCGTTGCCGGCTTCATCCGGACGGGCACGAAGTCGACGGTGTCTTTACGCTTGAAGAGTTCCGGGGGCGGGGTCTCGCCAGGCTTGTGGTGCAGGCGCTGATCGATGCCTGCGGGCATGAGGTGCTGTACATGCACTCAACCCTGCAACTCATCAGTTTCTACAAGACATTCGGCTTTGTTCCTATCCCCGAAGACCAGCTCCCGAAGATGATCAGGGACCGGTTCCTCTTCTGCTTCGGCGAGATGGCCGGGTGCAACGTCTGCCCCATGCAGAGGGAGGCGGGAATTTGAATGGCATTGGGGTGTCAGGAATATAGTCCATGACCCAAAAAAGATAGTGTCGGTTATTCCGGCACGACATGATTATACTGTAACAGTTTCGATTCTTACTCGGCTGATGATAAACTCGTCATCAACGGGTATCATTTCATTGTCCTCCATTAAGCAGGAAATATGGAGTTCGATTGCGTCTTTGGTGTTAGCAATCGTCTCTTCAACAGTCTCCCCCTGCGAGAAGAATCCAGAAAGCGCCGGAACTTCAGCCAAGAACCCGCCTTCTTCAGCTTTTTTGGATAATAACCGTATATTCCATGGTACTGGCTCTATCTGGTTTAGAGATGAATGAAGATTATCATAACGCGATCCATTCTTCCCGTGAAATTTCAATCTCCCTGATAATCTCACGGATAAGTCCCACGCTGATATCATTTCCTGAATGCATCGGAATCGGGATGATCTTCTTCATTGTCATATGGACCATCCTTTGATGCCTGCCTCCTGGGATAGGGCCAATAAAACCCAGTTTGCGAAGTTTTCTGATTACTTCATTTGTACTGATTGGCGTCAGTCTCGACATACTGGATAGTAATCCCCTTAATTGGTGGTATCTCAAAGCCGAGCTGAAGTGCAAGAAGGAGATTTCCTATAATAACATCACGTAAATTCTGTTCTGCCTCTTTTCGCGTATTCCCCTGTGCAAAAAATCCCGGGCATTCAGGTACCTTTCCAATAAAGATACCCTGGTCATCAGGATGATATTCTGCCCGTTTCAAAGCTTCTTCAACGTAGCCAAGAAGGGGAAAGATCCGAACACTATGAATTGACGCCTGTGCAGACACGGGTACTCATAATAGTGTATGGTTATTTGTCCATATACATTCCCCTTCGAGCCACCATTAGGGAGATTGCTCTTCATATTCCAGTCATATAATGAATTCCTCATTCCACAACCCCTATCCCCCTCACCCGCGAACTCACCCGTGCCGAATTCCCCCTCGTCAAAGAGGTCTGGTACCATTATCACCAGCAGGAGGTCAACCCCGCTGAAGATCGCATCTTCGGCACCTTTATCGACGGGACGCTCGCTGCGGTAGCGCGTTGCCGGCTGCATCCGGACGGGCATGAAGTTGACGGTGTCTTTACGCTTGAAGAGTTCCGGGGGCGGGGTCTCGCCAGGCTTGTGGTGCAGGCGCTGATCGATGCGTGCGGGCATGAGGTGCTGTACATGCACTCAACCCTGCAGCTCATCAGTTTCTACAAGACATTCGGTTTTGTTCCTATCCCTGAGGACCAGCTCCCCCGGATGATCCGGGACCGGTTCCTCTTCTGCTTCGGCGAGATGGCGGGGTGCAACGTCTGCCCGATGTGGAGGGAGGCGGGAATTTGAATGACATTGGGGTGTCAGGAATATTTGGCAATAACCTAAAAAAAACACAATCCTAAAAACCACTTTGTTCCCTCTCCCATATCTTTATAGAAGCCTCATGCATACGGTAAGCATAAGATTAAATTATGAAATTCTCTATTCTCATCGAACAGGATGAAGACGGCAGGTATGTTGTGGAATGCACCGATCTGCCGGGATGCATGACCGAAGGAGAAACGCTCAAGGAAGCAATCGAAAATATCAATGAGGCAATTGTCGGTTGCATCAAGTCCCGGTTGAAGCTAGCTTCGGATAATATTCACATCACATCCCTGCCTTCCCGCATGAGTATCGATGTCGATACTTCCGGTATAAATTATGCCTAAACTCCCGCGATCAGGCGGGAAAAATCACATCGCTGCATTCAAACGGGCAGGATGGGTGGAGAACCACATTGAGGGCAGCCACCATATCCTGATTAAAGAAGGAAACCCGGTTCACCTGTAAATCCCTGTTCATGCCGGACGGGATCTCGGTGTGGGATTGTTATGTAAACTCATTGATAAGGCCGGTATGACCCAAAAGGATTATTGCGCATACTTCTATAGGGAAAAATAATTATACCTTTTAGAAACAAGGATTGAATCCCACGGTAGCAACAGGTACCGTTTCTCGAATAAAGGTAATATCTCATGATGCAGGCGCTGATCGATGCGTGCGGGCATGAGGTGCTGTACATGCACTCAACTCTGCAACTCATCAGCTTCTACAAGACATTCGGTTTTGTTCCTATCCCCGAAGACCAGCTCCCGAAGATGATCAGGGACCGGTTCCTCTTCTGCTTCGGTGAGATGGCCGGGTGCAAACGGTCTGCCCCATGCAGAGGGAGGCGGGAATTTAAGATGTATTGGAGCGGCGTTTTTTTTACTATCTTACCAATCCGGACAAAGGTATGATCTTATGCCTGTTACTGTGATAGTGCCATCCATAGACCGGGCAAGGTTCAATTTGGAAAAGGAGCGGGCGTGAGAGATTACTATTGTCTTTACGAGGATCTCTTGGAATTATCTCTTTTGTTGGGGGAAAATTTGTATAATCTCATAACTCCAAGATTATAGTATGGAATATACGGTTGTCCTCGAACCACAGGAAGAAGGCGGGTATTTCGTCCAGTGTGTGGAGTTACCCGGGGCCATCAGCCAGGGGGACTCAAAAGAGGAAGCGCTTACCAATATTAAAGAAGCAATCGAACTTGTTTTAGAAGTCCAGCGCGAAGAACTCCATAAAAAAACAAACATCTTCCATTCGGAAATTGTCAAAGTAGACGTGGCGAATGTCTCGTAAACTTCCGGTAATCTCTGGTGAGAAGATGGTCAAGATCCTTGCAAAACAGGGCTTCGAGATCAGGCGGCAAACTTCAGGTCATATTGTTGTGCAGAAAGAATGGCGGGTATTTGCAGTTCCTCTTCATAATGAGTTGAAGAAAGGGACACTTATGGCAATTTTGAACCAAGCTGATATAACGGTTGAGGAATTTAAGCAATTTTTTAATTGATCTGGTGATACATCAGATTGGCGGAATATCTGATGTGCGGAAACCCGTGAACTCACCCGCGCCGAATTCCCCCTCGTCAAGGCGGTCTGGTACCATTATCACCAGCAGGAGGTCAACCCCGCTGAAGATCGCATCTTCGGCACCTTTATCGACGGGACGCTCGCTGCTGTAGCGCGTTGCAAGCTGCATCCGGACGGGCATGAAGTTGACGGTGTCTTTACGCTTGAAGAGTTCCGGGGGCGGGGTCTCGCCAGGTTTGTGGTGCAGGCGCTGATCGATGCGTGCGGGCATGAGGTGCTGTACATGCACTCAACCCTGCAACTCATCAGTTTCTACAAGACATTCGGTTTTGTTCCTATCCCCGAAGACCAGCTCCCGAAGATAATCAGGGACCGGTTCCTCTTCTGCTTCGGCGAAATGGCGGGGTGCAAACGGTCTGCCCGATGCGGGGGGAGGCGGGTGGGTGATGATCATTTTGGTTAAGATTGGATCCATTTCTTAACTATCTTCTGAAAACCATTTCCAGAGGGGGAGATATTGAACTGTCCCTTTCAGTCCAAACCACTCAGATTCCTCTGTCTTTTCCATATCCTCCGTAAGCATGAGGAGATTTGTGCATGATAAGTCCCTTCCTGCCTTCAGAAGTGCCCGAATCTCGCGCTCATACGTTTTTTTGGAGGAAATATCAGTACAGACCTGAATGAGTTGTTCAATCCGATGCCCGGCCTGGACTACAAAGTCAACTTCCTCCTGCTCCTGGTTTTTCCAGAAATAAATTGCGGTGTCCCCGTTGTATTCCCTGGATTTAAGGGAGATTGCGACCAGGTTTTCATACAATTTTCCCCGGTTTTCCGAAAACCTGATCGCCTTTGCAGAAATAAAACCATTATCAATACAATAAATCTTTTTATTAAATGCCACCTGTTCCCTTACTTTGTAAGAAAACCTGGGAATACTGAAGAAAAGAAACGTTTCTTCAAGGTAATGGAGGTATTTCTTCACCGTGTGAATGCTCCTGGCCGAACTTACTTTAGACAGGGCATTGTAGGAATATTCATTGCCGACCGTTGAGATCAGGTACGTTGCCAGATCCGCGATTTCCGGCACAAAACGGATACGATATCGCCGTACAATATCTTTGTAAATGATCGCGTCAAAGAGTGCAGAAAGGTAATTTCCACCATTTATTTTTTTAATCAGCGGCTCCGGGAACCCTCCCGTCATGACGTAGGTAGCGAGATGTTCCTTCTTTTCGATGCCGGTGAGAACCCTGCCCTGGATACTCAGGTACTCCCTGAATGAAAATGGAAGGATTGTCTGTTCCAGGTGCCTCCCCGTAAGATGTGTAGCTAGCTCCTTCGAGAGCAGATTCGAGTTGCTCCCTGTGATATAGAGATGATATCCCTGCCGCTGGAGTCGGTTGACAAACAATTCCCACATAGGAAGGTTCTGGATTTCATCGAATAAGACCGTCCGGCAGCCGTCATAGACCACATCAATCGCTGAAATCAGTTCGTCATTATCCTGTAATTGGATGAGACGTTCATCATCAAAGTTCACATATGCGAAATTTCCCTGGCTTTTCAGATGATGAATGGCATAAAAAGACTTACCTGATCTCCTCGGACCTGTGATGACTTTGACAAGAGTACCTGTTGAGTCATCGAACTTGATCTCCCTCTTAACGTATGCCTCGTTTTGGATAGTATCCAGTTCACGTTTCTGGATCTCAATAATATCCCGGACCGACACAATAAAAATATCATACTGCACAATAATAGATAAAATTATGCATTGTGATATTTTAACTGCACAATTTCTAAAATCCCCTGTTAAAGAAGTGTGGTACCACTACCACCAGCAGGAGGCCGAACCCAGCTGAAGACCGCATCTTCGGCACCTTTATCGACGGGACGCTCGCTGCAGTAGCGCGTTGCAGGCTGCATCCGGACGGGCATGAAGTTGACGGTGTCTTTACGCTTGAAGAGTTCCGGGGGCGGGGTCTCGCCAGGCTTGTGGTGCAGGCGCTGATCGATGCTTGCGGGCATGAGGTGCTGTACATGCACTCAACCCTGCAACTCATCAGTTTCTACAAGACATTCGGTTTTGTTCCTATCCCCGAAGACCAGCTCCCGAAGATAATCAGGGACCGGTTCCTCTTCTGCTTCGGCGAGATGGCCGGGTGCAAACGGTCTGCCCCATGCGGAGGGAGGCCGGTGGGTGATCCTGGATGCAGTCAGATTATGGTAAAAATGTGGAGTGAAAGACCGTGGTTAAAAGGACGATCAGGGAAATAATTATTGTTAGGTGTGATAGAATAGGAATTGAGAATAAATGACACCCCGCGATGAAATCCTCGATCTCCTCAGATCATTACAAAGCGATCTTACCGTACGGTATAAAGTCCGCAGGATCGGAATATTCGGCTCTTTTGCAAGAATTGAGTCCAGGCCTGATAGTGATGTGGACATACTCGTTGATTTTAATCCCGGCGCGGACCTCTTCGATCTCATTGAACTCTCTCAGTACCTGGAAGAAAAAATCGGCAGGCATGTGGACCTGGCAACACCCCGGGCACTCAGGCCTGAGATACGGGAAAGCGTCTTCCGGGACGTTGTGTACGCATGAGAGAATACCGCCTTTTCCTGGTTGATATTATTAAGGCCGCAGAAGACATCGAGGCCTTCACCACGGGGATGTCTTTTAAAGAATTCGTTGACGATGACAAGACAATTTCGGCCGTACTCTATAAGTTTGCAATTATGGGAGAGGCAACAAAAATGCTTCCCGATGAGGTCCGTGCAGAATATCCAGACATTCCCTGGCGAAGCATCGCAGGATTGCGTGACAAAGTGATTCATGGGTATATTGGTGTGGATTATGAACTCCTGTGGGAGACAATTGAGTTGAAAATTCCCGCTGTCATAAGATGTCTGCACACCGTCCTTGAAAAAGAGAAATGATGCAGAATAAAATAATCCGGACATATATACACTCATGTTGACCATGATCCAGGTACAATTACCTTCTGAAAACCATTTCCAGAGAGGTAATTATTCAATTCAAACCACATTTTCCACTATCTTTTTAATATCCTTCTAAAAATGAGAGGACTATTTGGAGCAACCAACAGGAAAATGTAAATGATTGCTCTTCATGCATTCCTGTCATATCACGAATTCCTCTTTCCCCCCACTCACCCGCGAACTCACCTATGCGGAATTCCCCCTCGTCAAAGAGGTCTGGTACCATTATCACCAGCAGGAGGTCAACCCCGCTGAAGATCGCATCTTCGGCACCTTTATCGACGGGACGCTCGCTGCGGTAGCGCGTTGCAGGTTTCATCCGGACGGGCACGAAGTTGACGGTGTCTTTACGCTTTGAAGAATTCCGTGGGCGTGGCCTCGCCAGGCTCATGGTGCAGGCATTGATAGACGCCTGCGGGCACGAGGTGCTGTTTATGCATTCAACCCTGCAACTTCATCAGTTTCTACAAGACATTCGGTTTTGTTCCTATCCCTGAGGACCAGCTTCCCCGGATGATCCGGGACCGGTTCCTCTTCTGCTTCGGCGAGATGGCCGGGTGCAACGTCTGGCCCATGCAGGGGGAGACGGGAATCTGAATAGTATTGGAGGTGTCAGAATACCGGCTAATGACATTAAAAAAGATGGTATCTGTTGTTCCTGGTACGAAGTAATTATACCGTAACAGTTTCGATTCTCACACGGCTGATAATGAACTCATCATCAATTGGGACCATTTCATTATCCTCCATTAAACAGGCGATATGGAGTTCAATTGCGTCCTTTGTGTTCGTAATCGTCTCCTCAACAGTCTCCCCCTGCGAAAAGCATCCAGAAAGTGCCGGAACTTCGGCCCAGAACCCGCCTTCTTCAGCCTTGTGAATTATAATCGTATATTCCATGATTTTCCCATTTATAGTAGATTTTCAAATGCCTTCTCTGTTAATCCCGCTTTTTTGATCGCTGCTTTCAGGAGTCCGATTTTTACTTCTCCTGATACCGGAATGGTGATCAATTATCCGTTCGGCATTTTAATATTCACATGATCCCCTTTACCCTGGCGAACCATTCCACCCGCATTCACGAATGCCCGGACTGCATCTTTTCCTTTCACGTTGTGGAATGAGGTCACCTTTCACGTTCCAATTAGCATTGTTGGGTTTTCTCATTCATCATCTTTGTTATGTGCTGAATGTGGTTGGGTTACTATGATTAGGCTTGGTGGTCTCAATCCCTCTACATTCGTTGCGAGTACAGGGGTGTTAATTAATGAAAAACGGTTGGGATGATGTTCCCTGGTTCATACTTTAGATTTTCGTTTCTTTTCCACCTGCGGGGTGATTTTCTCCTTTTTCGGAAGTGGTACGCATTCTTCATCCGGCCACTCATCTTCGAACATGAGGTCTTCTTCCAAGCATTCAGCCATCCGAAGGACGTTCTGGACAACCTCAAGCCTTGCATTTGCAGCCAGGACACACATCCCCTGATTGATGTTAAACAACCCGCCTTCAGGTAGTCCCGGTGTCGTTTCATCGTTTATCCACATAGGGCAGTCCTCTTCGGCACAAGGTTGACTGAGATCTCGCCAGCATTTCATGATCAGTACCCTTCGATATTGGGCAATTTAATAATTGGTGCCTTCCGGTATCGTATCCATATGAAAATGGTAGTAGGTTGATGTTTGCTACACTTCCAACCGCTTCTTCCGGTTTCAACCATTTTGTATCGGTAGAGGGAAAAATTTTATGAGGCCGTGCCTTCCTGGCAAATTGTGAAATCCTCTCTTCATTTCACATCCCCACTCCCAATCAATCTCACCCTTCAAGTCCTTTGAAGCAAATACTTCACTATGGTACATCCCGCAACTCAAATCCCCTCATTTTCTGATGCAGTACAGTTCCACGGTCATACCTGTCCCGGTCTTGCACTTGGTTACCGGGCAGCATTAATCGCCCTCGAAGAGCTCAGGAGCGACCCATCACATGACGAAGAACTGGTCGCAGTCGTGGAGAATGATGCATGTGGGATCGATGCCCTCCAGGTCGTCACCGGGTGCACGGCGGGGAAGGGAAACCTCATCTTCCTCGACTACGGGAAACATGTTTATACCCTGATCAACCGGCGGAAGGGGAAAGCGGTCCGGGTTGCTACGAAGCCCTCATTCTCAACGGCATCTCTCGATCCGGCATTTGGTGATCTCAGGTCAAAGGTGATGTCAGGGAACGCAACAGCCGAAGAACTGGAAGAATTCGAAAAACACCGCGATGCGGTCTGTCAGGCAATTCTCACGGTCCCTTATCCTGAACTTTTTTCTGTCCGGCGTGTGGATATGCAGGTCCCTGCTACGGCAACGATATACAAATCCGTTCCCTGTGACTGCTGTGGCGAGATGGTATCAGAACACAGGGCAATAACCGTGAGCGGGAATACACTCTGCATTCCGTGTTCGAAGAAAAAAGAGTAATTCTGATACACTCCTTTCTCCGAAGCCTGTATTGAGGTGGGATAGTGCAGATTTATATGAACCCTCCCCTCGGGCTGTCGTTGCACGGTACCAGTTAATAATATACGGGCTGGAAAAAAAGGCGTGTATCATTCCGGAAAGCACCCGGTCCGTCTTAAAATAAAGCCATATTCATGTTTAAAATTCAAGCAGGTCCATTGCTATGGCAGGGTCCTCGCAGATTCCAGGGCGGGCCTTCAACAACCGCATCACTTTTTTTAACCGTGCCTTCAGCCTGTTGTTCTCTGCTTCGAGCCGTTTCATCCGCTGGTACATCGGCTCCCTGCCTCCTGCACCGCACAGGCTCGCTATGTACTGCTTGAGGAAGCGGTCGGCGGTGTTATGCCGCCGTGGAATCCACTGGATCTCGATGGTTAATTCCTTTCCACGGATAAGGTCCTGGACCGCGACCGATTTTTTTACAAATGCAGATGATTTTGACTTGCGTTCGTCGGTCAGGTGCCAGACCACGGTCTGGCTGTCGGTACGTATCCGGGCGTGTGACCGCAGTGGGAGGTTTTCAAGCGCGAGGATGACGGCATTGAACTCTGCCTCGTTATTCGAGACCCCCTTCTCGTACATGAAATAGACCTCGTCATTGGGGAACAGTGCCACGCTATGGCCATCCCCGCTCCCGTCAACGGTGATGTCCAGGCGTTCATGTACCGGGGTATCATCCGGGGCTGGTATTCCCCGGGACCTCCGTTTCAGCGGAAAACAAGGGTGCACAAAGGTGGTTCCGTCCGAAAAAAGAGAGAGTATGGGGAGAGAGGGGTCCCCATCAGGGAATTGGACCATTGGGACATGTTCCCGTGGCAGCAGGTTATTACCTCCCCGAAACCTTGATAGATTGGTAGATTCACCTTATATTTAATCATTTTGAAAAAAAGCCGGTGTAATTGTTTTGATTTCGCAATCAGGATGGCTGAGCAACGACCTGTCTGGAAATAAATTATTGTGGTCATTGATTCAACTGATTCTCTGCTGTGGGTAAGACCGGTTGGGATAAGGAATGATCTCTTTAATCTCTGAAATTTCCTTGAATGTCCCAATTGAACCCTGCCAATGGATATCTTATCGGGGATGGGGCAGGGAGGGGGTGAAACCCCCTCCTGGTCTTACGTATCTCCTCTTTTTTAAATATGCAAGGTTTCTACAGAGCTATTAGTCGTAAAAAAGAAAATGGAATTTTTTTCCGTTGTCACATGACCCCAGAACCCCGCAGGACCCGGTCAGCGCACAATCTTCGTAATAGGGATCTCGAGGATATCTTCGGCACCTGATGCCTTGAGTTTCGGAATGAGGGTGTTTACGAGGTTCTTGTGGACGACCGTCTCGATGCTGAAGTAATCAATCCCGTGAAGCCGGGAAACGGTGGGTTTCTTCAGCGCAGGCAGGGCGGAGACTAATGATTCGAGCATCGCTGCAGGCACGTTCATCGTGAGGAGCACCTTGGTCCGGGCCTCGATCACGCCCATCAGGAGCGTTACGATCTCTTCCATCTCCCTCCGTTTGACCGGGTCCTGGAACGATTCACTGTTCGCGATGATGACCGTGTACGACTCCATTATCTGGCCGATAATCTTGAGCCCGTTCTTCCGGAGCGTCGTCCCGGTTTCAGTAAGGTCGACCACCACGTCCATCAGGTCCGGGACCTTCGCCTCGCTTGCGCCGTACGATGGGAACATGCGGACCGGTATACCCAGGTGACTAAAAAACTCTCTTGTCATCTCGGGGTACTCGGTCGTAACCCTGCTGTCAGGACGGATCTCGTTCACGGTTGAGATTGGCTCATCCCGGTGGACGGCAACTACGATCTTAACGTTTCCCTGGCCGGTCTTGCTGTAATTGAGTTTTGCAATTTCCGAAACCTTTGCGCCTGATTCACAGACCCAGTCAAGGCCTGAAATCCCCATATCGAAATATCCCATCTGGACGTAGGTCGGAATTTCCTGTGGCCTGAGGATCTTTACCTTTCCTATCCGTTCGTCATTGATCTGCGGGTTATAATCGCGGTCAGTCCTCCTGACCTCGAGATCAGCCTCCTTAAAGAGCTGGAGGGTCTGTTCCTCAAGGCTGCCTTTAGGGAGTGCGATAGTGATCATAGGAAATAGAAATAGCAGGGAATAGATTAAACCCTGACGGTTCAGTTGAGCAGGTGAACAAGGAGGCCCGAGAGGAGTTTTGGTTCGAACCATGTCGATTTCGGGGGCATAATACACCCGGCATCGGCAATGGCAAGCACCGTATCCACGTCCACCGGCTGCATGGAGAAGGCCGCCATAAACTCCCCCCGGTCAACAAGTTCTTCGAGGTCACCAACCGGCCTCGCCCCGCCGAGGTACTGGAGCCGCATGTCCCCGCGGGGATCGGTGATACCGAGCAGTTTTTCAAGCACCAGTTTCTGGAGGACTGATACGTCCAGGGAATCGATTGGGCCTGCGCTCTCCTCGTATGGCAGTGAGCACTCGTACCAGATACCGTTCAGGTACATGTGGAAGACATGGTGCGGTGTAAAGTAGAGGTCCCGCGTCAGGACCTGGTACGCAGCGGGGTCGACACCGGATATCGAAGTTACCATGAATGTCTGGCTGATCTTCCCAAGCAGTGTTTCCGGAGGGACCTTCTTCTGCTGCGTGACGAGCCTGCTGTACCCGTGGATGGTAACCCTCCGGTGCGAGAACAGGACGCCCATGAAATGCCGTGCCTCTTCCGATTTGTCACCGTTTGCCCTTCGTTTTTCCGCGACGTTTACCGCTGCCCTGGCACGGTGGTGGCCATCGGCGATATAGGTGTCGACTCCCTGGAACATTTCCCGGATGCGGTGATATACTGCATCATCGGAAATCTGGAATATTTCATGCACCGCACCCTTCTCGTCCCGTACTGTTGTAACCGGCTTCCGGCCGTTCGTGACCTGTGACTCGATGAAGGTGTAGATGGTACCCGGGTCATTGTACAGGAGGACGACCGGACCGGTGTGGGCATTGACCGTGTCGATATGCCTTGTCCTGTCTTCCTCCTTGTCGTAGCGTGTCGCCTCGTGACGCCTGATATGGTTTGACAGGTAATCATCCACGTCGAGGCAGCAGGCGAGGCCAAGGTAACAGGAGCCCCCATCGGTCACCCGGTAGAGATAGAGGGCCGGACTCCCGTCCTGTATCATCTGGCCCTCCCTGACCATGCCCTGGAAATTCTCCCTTGCCAGGTTGTACACCGGTGGGTCATAGGGAGAGCCATCCGGTAGCAGTGCATCAGAACGGCTGACACGGAGGAAGCTCCGGCAGTTTTTTCTGATACACTCACGCGCCTCTTCTGCACTTACGACATCATAGGGTACGGCAGCTATCCCCTGTGCATGTGCTGGTGCAGGACGCACCGCTGAAAAACGAAAGATCCCTACCATGGAAACCGGCACTCACTTTCTCATATAAATCAGCCCTGATTCTATATGATAGATATTATAGCAGTGACAAATGGTGATCGAGAGAATGGAAGGCGACCAGGTTCAGATCAGGAGGGCTCGAATCACCGATGTCGATGCGATCGCCTCAATAGAGGCGGAATCGTTTCCTGACCCCTGGGGTGGGGATATTTTTTCAGAGTCGGTCGCCTGCTTTCCAAGCACTTTTTTTGTGGCCTCACAAGGTAACCGGCTCGCCGGTTTTGTCGTCGGTGGGCTGGAGGATACCGGTGACGAGGTATACGGCCACATCTGTAACATTGCGGTATCAAAGGTATTCCGGAATGCAGGCCTCGGAAGACGGCTCGTTCGGCGTATCGAGCACCAGTTTGCTCTCGAATCAGCGTCTGGTGTCCAGCTCGAAGTCCGTGTTTCTAACCAGAAAGCCCAGAAGTTCTACCAGAAACTCGGGTACCAGGACGTGTTCCGGATCGTTCACTATTATGCGAACGGCGAAGATGCACTCGTCATGATGAAATGGTTCAGGTTTTTATAAAAAAACAGGGTTATTTTTTAAGGGCTTCGGACAACCGCCTGTTCACGGCATCCCAGTTTACGATACTCCAGAAGTTCTCCACATATTTCGCGCGGTCATTCTTATAATCGACATAATACGCATGCTCCCAGACATCGAGTACCATGATGATCCTGAACGGGTAGGTGTTGACACCATGCTTTTCCACCTGCATGATCATGGGGCGCATCGTGGTCAGGCAAAGGGCAAGCGCTGCCCAGCCTGATCCCTCTGTGCTATTCGCTGCCTGGGAAAACTCCTTCCTGAACCGCTCGAACGATCTGAATTCTGTCGTTATCATCTCCCCTGCTTTTCCGGAAGGGACCCCGCCCCCGCCCTTTCCTGCAGGAGCCATGTTCTCCCAGAACATCGTGTGCATCTGGTTCCCCCCGAGATGGAACGCGAGTTCCTTCAAGGTCGCTTTCATGTCGAGGTCAAGGTTAGCCTTTCGTGCGTTACCAAGCTTTTCAAGGACCGCATTCGCGCCATTGACGTAGGCCTGGTGGTGCTTGCCGTGGTGCAGCCTGAGCTGTTCTTCGGATATTGCGGGTGCAAGGGCTGCATAGTCGTAGGGCAGAGCAGGAAGAGAATAATTGTCTGGTTCGGTCATGGGATACATTCCTCGTATAGTGAGGGTGTGGTCGTCCTGTCACATAATGATTGGGGAAATGATAGACTGGGAAAAAAGCTGTAAAAGAGTATGAATCCCTCCAAAAGGCCTGAGGTTCAACCACGCCCGAGCTGCTGGTGGGCACGTGCCAGGTGTTGCGCACCAAGTGCCCCGAGCAGCGATAACTCCCCTGCAAGGACTCCGGATGCCACGATCTCGGCAAATTTCCGTGCATGGGAGCCTGGCGGGTCCCCGCCACCTGAAACGCCAAGGAGCGAGAGGCATTCTGCCTGCGTGGCGATACCGGTACCTCCTCCGACAGTCCCGACGTTCAGCGAGGGAATAGTCACAGCAACGTAGATACCCCCCGGTGACTGGTCGACGGTCGTAATACAGCTGCTCCCCTCTACGACATGTGCAGGGTCCTGGCCGCACGCGATGAACATTGCCGCAATCACGTTTGCCGCGTGGGCGTTGAACCCGAGCGATCCGGCACGTGCTGAACCGACGAGGTTCTTGCGGAGGTTTACCTCGGTAAGAGTTGACGCATCTGTTTTAAAGACCTCGTGGATAAGTCCGTCCGGGAGGAATACGCCGGCAACCACGCTTTTTCCCCGGCCCCGGACCATGTTAATTGCTGCAGGTTTTTTATCGGTGCACATATTCCCTGAAAGGGCAATGAGCCTTGCGCAGGTGGAATCCACGATGAGGTCTGCGACTTTTGCACTTGCGATAGTGACCATGTTCATCCCCATCGCATCCTTGGTATCAAACTCCAGCCGTACAAAAACACTGGTCCCGGTCACTGAGGTCGTGACATCGAGGAACTTCCCGTGCGAGGTCGTGCTCTCTGCCACCTCGCAGATCTCCCCGCGGTGGGACGCGACCCATTCTGCGATCTCCTTTGCATGGGCAACACTTCGAGCCGCGAAGACGGGTGCGCGTGTCATCCCGTCCCTCACAATCCTGACCTCAGCCCCCCCTGCCTTTGTGATCGCCCCGCAGCCCCGGTTGACCGAGGCGACGAGCGCCCCCTCCGTCGTTGCGAGCGGGAGAAAAAACTCCCCGTCTGCATATTCACCGTTCACGACGAGCGGGCCGGCAACACCCACCGGTACCTGTACTGCGCCAATCATGTTTTCACAGTTTTTCCTGACCACATTATCGATCCCGATGGTATAGGAACCAAGGTTCCTGAGGTCAGAACCCGTTACCTGCTCGATATATGTCCTCCGGATGCGTACAGCTTCGGGCGGAGGGAGTTCCTTCTCGAGGGCATATAATTTAAGAGACCCGGACTTAAGTCTCTCAAGATAGTCCTGCATGAAATAATGTTTCGTTCCCGGGGTAAATGATTTAGTGGTGGTGAGTACCGGTGAAAGTTGAACAATGGGCATTATTGGTACCGAAAAAAAAGGGTGAAGAGGCCCGGCAGCAGCTCATTTCAAAGGGGCTGCTGGACACCAGTCTTAAGCCATTTGTTGAAGGGGACGACATTTTTTTCCCCCTGACCGGGAGCGGCGAAGGGGGGTTGCGGGCATCATTCGAGGGCCACGAAAAAGACTTGTCCCCGACAGCACGCCATGAACTGGTTGGCGGTATCGCGGTAATGCAGGAGAATGACCGTGTAGCGGCAGAGGCCCTCCTTGCATCACGGCCTGGCATCCATACTGTGCTCGCCACTACCAGCGATGTCCAGGGTGAGTACCGCACACGGGAGTTTGAGGTACTGGCCGGAGTTCCCACCACCCGGACACTGGTCCTGGAGTACGGGCACCGTTTTACCGTCGACCTTTCAGAGGCCTACTTCTCACCAAGGCTCGCCACGGAGCGCCAGCGGGTGCTCCACCAGATGGGGGAACAGGAGACAGTACTCGATATGTTTGCAGGAGTGGGGCCGTTTGCCATTACGATGAGTAAATTCGCCCGGCTCGTCGTATCCTCTGACATCAATCCTGCGGCAGTTATCCTGATGAAAGAAAACTGTCTTGATAACCGCTGTTCCAATGTAATGCCCGTACTTGCGGACTCTGCCAGGCTTTCAAAGATCCTGCCCTGGAAATTCGACCGCGTGGTGATGAACCTGCCCCACCATGCCCCGCAGTTCCTTGAGGAAGCCTTCCGGCTGTGCCGACCGGGAGGAACAATTCATTGTTACGCGCTCGTGTCATCAGCTGGAGAATACCTTGATAAAATCTGCACATTTCAGCCTTCTGCAGTCCGGGAACACACGGTAAGGTCGTATTCACCGGGAAAATGGCATACCGTGTATGATATCACGGCTTGAAAACAACTAAAAAATGGGGTCCCTTATTCATCAGGCACATATTTTGTGCCGTAATAAATAACACCGCTCGCACCGTCCGCCGCTATCCGGCGGAACGTCCCCTTCACGCGCATCCCGATCTTCACATCTTCAGGTGTGCATACGATCTGGGCAGTTATCCGCGGACCTTCATCGAGCTGGACGATTGCGAGGGCGTAGGGTGTGAGGTCTTCAAACTGGTCACTGGCCGTCCTGATGATGGTGTGGGTGACGACCGTCCCCGTACCCTTGAATTTGTACTCCACGACATTACCGCTGCGGCGGCAGTCGGGACAGAATGAACGTGGCGGGAAGAAATGCCTCCCGCATGTCTTACAGACTGTCCCGATCAGGTTATACCGCTGCGGGATCTTTCTCCAGAACCGTGCTACAGACATGGCATTCACACCCCGAAAATGTGCACGGCAACCGTTGCACCGGTACCACCCACGTTGTGGGTCATTCCAATCTTTGCACCATCGATCTGCCGGCCTTTTGCATCGCCGCGGAGCTGGGTCACAATCTCGTAGACCTGCTTGATGCCCGTAGCCCCGACCGGGTGTCCGCAGGCCTTGAGGCCCCCGCTGGTATTGACCGGCAGGTCCCCGTTCAATGCAGTCACGCCCTCCATGGTCAGCATTCCCGCTTCTCCTTTTTTGCAGAACCCGAGGTCCTCGATTGCACAGATCTCGGCGATGGTAAAGCAGTCGTGCACTTCAACAAGGTCAATCTCTTTCGGTGTAATCCTGGCGGTTTTAAATGCCCGTTGTCCGGCGGTCACCGAGGCATCGAGTGTCGAAATATCTCTCCTGTCGTGCAGGGTGATGGTATCGCTCGCCTGCTCACTTGCAAGTACCCGTACCGGGGTATCTGTAAATTCCCGGGCACGGTCGAATGGGGCTACAATTACTGCAGCAGCCCCGTCTGTGATTGGTGAACAGTCAAAGAGCCGCAGGGGGTCTGCGACCAGTGACGATTTGAGCACCGTGTCGATCGTGATCTCCTGCTGGAACTGTGCAATCGGGTTTCTTGCACCATTATAATGGTTTTTCACCGCTACCTGGGCCAGCTGCTCGCGGGTAAGCGGGTAGCGACTCATGTAGTCAGTCGCGATCATCGCGTAGAGTCCGGGGAAGGTAGCCCCGACAAACCCCTCCCATTCACGGTCTGCTGCACCGGCAAGCGCATCCACGCTCGCGCCTGTCCCGACGTCGGTCATCTTCTCGACTCCCGCCGCCACCACGATGTCTTCCATACCACTGGCGACCGCGATTACAGCCTGCCGGAACGAAAGCCCGCCTGAAGCACAGGCAGCTTCCACCCGTGTCGATGGGATATGTCGTGTGGAAAGGCCGGAGTAGTCCGCAATCAGTGCGCCGATATGCTCCTGCTCGATAAATCTCCCCGCACTCATGTTCCCGACATACATCGCGTCGATATCCTCACCAGACAGGTTTGCATCGTCAAGCGCTAGGGTACCTGCCTCGACAAAGAGGTCGCGGAATGAACTTCCCCATTTTTCTCCAAAGGGTGTACACCCGATCCCGATAACTGCTACGTCTCTCATTCCTGCATCACGATTTTCCCTTTGTGTTTTGCATACTGGGCGTACTGGATATACACCGGGTTTTTCAGGAGGTGTTCCACCGACGGGGCGGAAGCCCGGTTAAAGTCCGGTGATTCGATCAGATCAGTCACGGAGATATCGAATGCATCGCTTCCTGCCCCGGAACCGAAAGAACAGACGAATATCCTGTCCCCCGCTTTTGCGATATCAAGGGTTGCTGCGAGTCCGATCATACTCGAACCGCTGTAAGTATTCCCGAGCCTTGGGACGACAAGTCCCGGCTTGATCTGGTCAATGGAGAACCCCAGTGTTTTTGCAACTTTCTGGGGGAATTTCGCATTCGGCTGGTGGAACACCGCATAATCATAATCTTTTGCGGATTTACCGAGCTCTTCAAGCATGAGACGGCTGGCGCCCTCGACATGTTTGAAATACCCCGGGTCACCAGTGAAACGTCCCCCGTGCCGTGGGTAGTCCTGCCCTTCCCGCCGCCAGAAATCCGGGGTGTCGGTGGTAAACGAGCACGTGTGATTGATCCGTGCGATCGGGTCCTGCCTGCCAATAAGAAATGCTGCACCGCCGGCTGCCGCCGTATACTCAAGTGCATCGCTGGGAGCCCCCTGGGCAACATCGGAGCCGATTGCAAAGCCGTATTCGATCATGTTACTTTTTGCAAGGCCCATGCATGTCTGGATGCCGGCAGTCCCTGCCTTGCATGCGAACTCAAAGTCGGCTGCCATCATCCTCGGGGTTGCCCCGATCGCTTCACCGACCGTGCAGGCCGTTGGTTTCACTGCGTAGGGATGTGATTCGCTCCCGACATAGACTGCACCAATCTTCTCCGGGTCAATATTCCGCCGTAACAGTGCATTCCTTGCTGCTTCCACCGCGATAGTTGCCGTGTCCTCGTCGAGGTCAGGTACCGATTTCTCAAAAACTCCGAGGCCGCCGGTAATATCACTGGCATTTGCGCCCCATACTTTTGCTATCTCTTCTACCTTAATGCGGTATCGCGGTATGTATACACCGTAGGTGATAATTCCTACCATTTTTCTTCCCTCAAAGCGCTTACGATTTTGTCAATGCTCATCTCTGTACAGAGAACCGTGATCCGGTCCTTTTCTGCCATCTTCGACACGAGCGGGTGGACTTTCGACGCCTCGATACCCTGCAGCACCACGCACCTTGGTTTGAACGGTGTGACCCTGATGGCGACCATGGGCGATTTCCCGGTGGACACGTTGGTAAATATCAGGGCACGTTCGGTGCTCCAGCCATAGATGCGGTTGAACTCGTTGGACGAGAGGTTCAGGATTGCATTTAAGCTGTTAACGACCGTGTAGCCGAAGATCGTCTGGTCCATCGATCCGCAAATTGGTGTGCAGGCAATTGCGGTGGAAAGCAACCCGAGCGGGACGGGGTTGGCATAGTCGTGCATGTCATAAATGACATCCTCGTCAAAGTCGCTGTACAGCATCTTTGCAAATTTCTGAATGTTTTTGCCGCCGTTCGCCTCGTCAATCGAGAGGATTGTGTCGACAATTTTTCCGACAACGGCAGTCCCCGGGCTCTTTCTCCTCCCACTCTCGTAGTCACTGATGACCGAAGGTGAGACCTCAAGATGGTCGGAGAGGACCCCCTGGGGAATGTCAAAACACATTCTCCATTTTTTCAGGGCCTTCCCCGGAGAGTCCGATAGGGTAATCTCACCAGCCATTTTTTCGGCCAGCTGATTCCGCAGTCCGGATTTCATGGTCAAGTACGTAAAACTCAAAAGATATTATAATTAACGAATGTGACTTCGACATTTCACGAATAATGGGTGTGAAATACACAGGGGCGCCACGGGGAGAGAAATACCGGGATTTCCCGGGTGATGTGATCCGCCATGGTAGCAGTGTGTTTTTAGTTAATCCCACTTAAAAATGCCTGGAATCAGGGAAAAAATGGTAATGCTCCTGGTATAAATGCTTCAGCAAATGTAATCCGGTACTATTTTTTTTCGCTCCATGCCAACTCATAAATAATAAGCATCTCAATTTTGATAAGCATGATACCACCTGAAGACCTCCAGTGTCTCAAGGTAATAGCACTGCGGGGTGGTTGTAAGGGACCGGTCTTTGTTTCATCACAGACTATTGGTGAGATGCTTGCGATAAGCCAGCAGACCGCATCCCGGCGATTGAAAGGACTGGAAGCTGGGGGCTTTCTGACGAGGACGATAGTACCTGACGGGCAGCATGTTACCCTGACCGGGTCCGGAGAAGCAGAGCTCCGTAAGGAATACCAGGAATACAACCGGATTTTTTCCGAGCACAATAAGGGGTATCTCCTGAACGGGACCGTGGTGAGCGGGATCGGGGAAGGGAAATATTACATGAGCCTCGTCCCTTACAGGGAGCAGTTCAATGCCCACCTTGGGTTTGAACCATACCCGGGCACGCTCAATATCCGCCTCTCTTCTGCAAGCATCCCGGTTCGCAAGAAGATCGATGCGCTTGAATGGATCCGGATCAAGGGGTTTTCAACTGACGGCAGGACATTTGGCGATGCAAAATGCCTTCCATGCCGTATAGGGGCAATAGCCTGTGGCATTGTAATGCCGGGAAGAACCCACTACCCTGAGGATATCATTGAAGTGATCGCACCTGTGGCCCTCCGCAGGAAACTGGGCGTTGAAGATACGGACACGGTAACAGTTGAGGTGGAGTAGTGATCGATGAGGCGCTGGCAGCATTACGTGATGGTAAGTTCATCCTGCTCTACGATTTTGATGACCGGGAAGGCGAAACGGATTTTGCGATACGTTCCGATGTGGTCACCCCGCGCCATATTTTCCAGATGAGAAAGGACGGCGGCGGACTGATCTGCACGGCAGTCCACCCGGAAGCTGCCCGGCGTCTCGGGCTGCCGTTTGCAAGCGACGCGCTCAGGGCAATTGCCGTGGCGGAACGGGAGGGGGATATCCCGTACGACCGGAAGAACCACTCTTCCTTCTCGCTCTGGGTGAACCACCGCAACACGTTCACGGGCATCACCGACCGTGACCGTGCACTGACGGTTAACGCGATTGCAGAACAGGTAAAACAGGCCCTGAATGGCGGGAGCGTGAACTTTCACGAGGTCTTCCGCACCCCCGGGCACATGGCGCTTCTGAGAGCGGCAGACGGGCTCCTCGACAGGCGGAAAGGGCAGACCGAGCTCTCGATAGCCATGGCAGAGATGGCAGGTGTCACCCCGGCAATCACCATCTGCGAGATGCTGGATGACGAGTCCGGCTATGCACTAACAAAAGCAGATGCAAGGCTTTACGCACAAAAACACGGGCTTGAATTTGTTGAAGGTCCTGAAGTAATGGAGCGGTGGGAAGTACAAAAAAGCCATCCATAAACCTTTCACGTTTCCGCTATTCTTGGCTGACAAAATTCAGACTACGATTTTGTTAATCCGTTCATGTAAAGAAACCCAAAAAAGGGGTTTTCAGAACGTATATACTGGCCTCTTATAAGAACCCGCAGCCGTGGGGCCACTTGTATCGTCATTTTACCATTGATTACACCCAATGAACTTGCGATCCGGTCTATTCATGGAGGATTCACAAAGATCAAATGCACCAAAGCCCTAATGATATCTAATGCAAGACGTCTCCCAGGCGCTCCATGGCCTTGGATACCCGGCATTCCGCCCGTTCCAGGAGGAGATTGTACGGGACGTTCTCGCCCGCCGGGATGTATTAGGTCTTTTTGCCACAGGCGCCGGAAAATCTCTCTGTTACCAGCTCCCTGCAGTGTTACTTGAAGGTGTGACCGTTGTTGTTTCGCCACTGATATCCCTGATGAAGGAGCAGGTTGACACATTACAAAAGAAGGGTATCGCGGCCGCATCGCTCAACAGCACCCAGACGTACAGGGAGACAAAAGAGATAAACGAGGCGATTATTGCGGGGGATATCAGGATCCTGTTTGTTTCCCCGGAAAAGATTTCGACAAAATCTTTTTTTTCCCTGATGCAGAAGGCCCGGATCAGCCTTTTTGCGATCGATGAGGCCCATTGTATCTCAACATGGGGCCACCAGTTCAGGCCTGAATACCGGAATCTCTCTGTCCTGAAGGAAAAGTATCCCGGTACACCGATTATAGCCCTCACGGCTACCGCCGTGCCCGAGGTGAGGAGGGATATTATCAACCAGTTGCATCTCGTAAACCCGAAGGTCTACGTCGGCAGTTTTAACCGGCCGAACCTGTTTTACGATGTAAGGGTGACCCCCAATATCTACCGGCATATCACCTCCGATATCTCGTCACGCAGGAATGGTACGGGTATTATCTATTGTCATACCAGGAAGGAGACAGAAACGCTTGCAAAAAAGCTTCGCAATGACGGGTTTTCGGCCGCTGCATACCATGCGGGCCTTTCCGATGCGACCCGCACACGTGTCCAGAATGCCTTCAACAAGGGTACAACGAAGGTGATCTGCGCGACGGTCGCGTTCGGGATGGGCATAGACCGGCCTGACCTTCGGTTCGTTATCCATTACGGGATGCCGAAATGCATAGAATCCTATTACCAGGAAAGCGGACGTGCCGGGAGGGACGGGGGGCCTGCGGACTGTATCCTCTATTACCGGAAGTCTGACCGTCCCCGGTTATCTGCCCTCATTACAAAGGACTCATCCTCGTACGATCTACGGAAAAAGACACTGGAGAAACTCGAACAGATGGCCCGGTATTGCGAGACAACCGGTTGCCGGAGGGCTGCCCTGCTCCGGTACTTCGAAGAGGACTACGATGGTAAGGTAGAACGTTGTTGCGATACCTGTAATCCGTCGGAACATCCGGTCCTCTCATCAGGAGAAGACACTCCGGCGCCCAGGCAGGCAAGGAAACGCGCTCTCCGCAAGGCAGTTGATGTAACGCTGGTTGCCCAGCTCATTGTGCAGTGTGTTATCGACCTCGAAAATCCTTACCCTGCATCGTATGTTGCCGGGGTCCTGACCGGGGCTGGCAACAAAAAAATTACGGCCTGTGCCCATGACAAGATAAAGAGTTACCGGACGGTCAGGGGCTGGACCGGGAAAGACCTCGCAGCCTTTATCCGTCACCTCGCGGACCAGGGGATCCTTCGGGAACTTAACGGTATCCCAAAGAAGGTTACGCTGAACGAACGGAGCGGAGAGGTATTCCGGTCAGGGGCAAAGATCCTGTATAGGATTCCTGTACCTTAACATAGGTAACATGAAAAAAGGTTTTGGGGAAACCCACTCAAATCTATCTTGCGGATAAGGTTATTCCAATATTCGTCACGCTCCCCGGGCTCCGCCCCGCCGCTGAGGCACGCCGGTTGGAATAGAGACCCAGGTCCTGGAACATAATGGGCCACATCCTTTTTTTTGAAATGAGAGAAATTTTATATCCAGATTGTGCAAAAATGCATGCCCCGGGCTTTACAAAAAACGTGAATAACAAGGTTAATTCTATTCCCTTGTTTATGAATTTGCGGGCTCAATAATCCGTATAAGAGCAAGACGCCACTCAGTACCCCTGATACCAACGGTAGTCCACATCGCTTCCTTTGTAACGTTCATCCTGTCTGCATCAATAACGTTATAGGTACCATTGCCAACCCGTTCCCTGGACATGTCCCCTGCAAGTGTGATGAGTTCAGGGAACGGTGCAAAAAGCGGGTCTGAGAATGTATTCTTCCCAATCTGCCCGCTATCAGGGTCGTACACAATGAGTCCGTCTTTCTGCATCACCATGAGATGCCATGGGGTCCCATCTGGCTTTTTTGGGGGGTTTTTGTAAAAAACGGTTCTGGTCTGAAAAGCAGGGTGGTCGCCCCGATAAATCTCCCATCGGGTGAAAACACTGGTGACGCGATATCAACGGCGGGTATCCCCTCCACTGACAGAATAACATCACTCATCACCGGCACTTTATCAGAGTAAAGCCGCTGCAGGTGTTTCTGATCACCCAGGTGTACCCCGATAACGGACTCGTAAATTTCCGGCTCGGCCATGGAAATGAATCCAGATTTATTGACCGTTATGGTGTCAACGGTCCAGGGAAACCGGCCCATCCTCGCAAGGGCAGCCTTTGTTCCAGTCCCGTTGAGCCCAACGGACCCTATCATCGTTGCACCTTCTGTAACCGCTGTGTCCATCGCGGCAAGGTCCTGGCCAACGGAACCCTCTGCCTCTAACAGCGCCCCCTGCATTTCATAATGTTCAGTGGCCGGACCTGGTGCCGGTTCACCGGTGGCCATGGTAGCAAGTGCGATCAGACCAATAAACAACACGATTACGATTGCCCCTAATGCGATTACCGTGAGCCTGCACTGCCGTGATCCCGTAATGATCCCTCTCCTGAACTATTCAATGGCTTGTTTTAAGAACAGATTGATTTTTCCGGGGTTACAACCCCACCGGCCAATGGGTTGACTATACCAGGGTTGCAACTACGGTCCGGGCGGTTTGATAGAGGACAATTTAATAAAAATCCCGGAGAGAGTACTACCTGATGCCCGGTGTGTTAGAAGAAAGAAATCGCTACACCCTTTACCTCGTCGCAGCAATTGCGGTTGTCGCGATAATTATATTCTGGCAGCTTATGGTGGCACTTATATTCGCAGGCTCAATTGCCGTTATTGCACTGCCACTCCACAAACGGTTCACCGGGAAGATTGGTGCAGAGGCTTCGGCAGCCCTTATCACCGTAATAATGTTTTTAATTTTTGTTGCAGTCATCGCGTTTGCCGTGGGATTATTACTCCAGAACCAGGAGTTCCTTAACAGTCTCGTATCGACAATTATCAACTGGGCAGGACCCGGGCAGAACAATCCCATCACAACGATGCTCCATATCAACCAGACCGCGCTGGACGGATTAATTGGCAACAGCAACCAGAAGATCAACCAGTGGGGAGATTCGCTCATCGGGCAGATACCGGCACTCGGGTTTCAGCTCCTGGTTTTTTTCCTGAGCTTTTCCGTGTTCCTTTACAAGGGGGAGGACCTGTACCATTCTTCCTTCGCGATGCTCCCGGATAACGTTAAAGAACCAGTGAGCCACCTGACGCACACGGCAGTTGACACCCTCTATGCCATCTATGTCGTCCAGCTGATCGTCGTGATAGTTACCTTCTTTCTCGCATTACCGTTTTTCTATCTCCTCGGATTTGAGCATGTACTCTTTTTTAGCACACTTGCAGGCCTCTTGAAAATCGTCCCCATTCTCGGACCTTCAATCCTTATGGCATTTCTCGCCGTGTATGCGGTATCAATATCAGATACGACGGCCCTGCTGCTCATTATTTTTATTGGTTACCCGGTTGTCTGCGCCTTTCCCGATCTTTTCATCCGCCCGGTACTGATGGGGCGGCGTACCTGCATTCATCCTGTTATCATGTGGATTGGATTTGTCGGGGGTCTTTATACCCTCGGACTCGTTGGGTTCGTCCTGGGCCCGCTAATTCTTGTCCTGCTGATCACGGGGTACCATATCCTGAAGGGTGACCATGAAACCTGCCGGGCTGGCAGTAACATCGGGAAAGAGGTGCAATAGCCCCGGGTATTCCCCGAAAATTCGTGTCAGCATTTCTGGTTTCCAGGCAACCTCACGCACTGAAACCTTCGAGAGGACAATGCTGACGAACTGAAAATAGTACCCGTGGTGATGCCAGACCGGACCTGGACGGGGGAAGTGAGAATACAATAAATAAAGCCCGATCAGATATCTAGTGGAGCGAGGGTTGCCGAGCCTGGTCAAAGGCGATGGGTTTAGGGTCCATTCTCGAAGGGGTTCAGGTGTTCGAATCACCTCCCTCGCATCCGTTACGCATTTTGTCATTTCTGGAAAAGACTAAATTCTCACCTCATACAAAGAATGCATAAGAGTGAAAACCTATGGCTAGGCTCAAATGGTTCCTGTGTGTGTTAATACTCCTGATCCTCATTATCCAGTCGGTGTCAGGAGCAATCAGTGTCAAAAATATGGTAGTTTCTCCATCAGGGGACCTCGTTTCCGGACAAAGTCCGCCTAAACAGGTTTCGGTCTACTTTGCGGTCAATTTCGTACCAGAAGGGGGAATGACGTTTTCGAGCAGCAACACCCTTGATATGTTTACCGACCTTGAAAACGCCCGCTGGTCATACTCGACAATGCTGGACGGTAACGCAAATCCCCCGCTGACGAGTAACGGTAATAGTGTTGATATCAACGGCTGGGTGCTCTCGTACCCGTCAAGACGGGACCTCGCGATACTGGTGAACCTGACAGGGGAGGTCCCCGCGGTATCAGCAACCGGGAAAAAGACCATGGTTAAGGTAGGGGTCTATAACGGAGGAAACGAGGTATATCCCGGTACTGCAGTACTACGCGAGGCAAATGTCATCCTGCCCGGCAGTCCGGCAGTACCATCAACAGCACCCACAATTCCGCAGTCCCCGGGCCAGACACCGAAGGGAACGGTCACCACACCCGTCAGCAGCATCCTGGTGCCTGCAACATCCGCCCCACCATCATCTGCCCTGGTAATACCTGTCGGCATCATTACCGTTATCTTCCTTTTAATCTCGTTCATACCACTCGGACTACTGGTATTCCATGATTATTTCGGTCTTGGAAAACTTTCAATCCCGCAACCGTTCCCTGTGCGTGCGGCAATTGCCATCGTCCAGGTACTGTGCGGGATCGGCCTCCTTTTCGTCCTCTTTATGCTCCAGGCTATCTACACTGACCTTGTCGTGGCTGATAGCGGCCTCGCGCCGGTTTTTGTGTTACTGGTGCTCCTGTTAGTGTCATATGCCACGCTGTCGGCATTCGCCCTTGCAATTGGCTCGTTGCTCTCAAAGGCATTCCGCTGGACACTAAAAGCCCATAGTGTCGCCGGGATCGCAGTCCTAATCCTTGCACCTGTTACCATCATCACGCTCGGAACGACCCCCGATATCCTGCAGTCACGGACAGTTGTGGTGGCGGTTGCCATTATTGCAGCACTGATTACAGCACTACTCGCATTATGGCAGGACCATATACTCCGGGACGATCTCGGGAGCGACTGGGTCTCCTCATTGTCAGACTTATTCCAGCGTCTGAAAGGGAACTTCAGGCCGAAAAAGACCAGCCAGAATGAGACGGGGACGGCGATGGCCATCCTCAATACCCGGCTGGCAAAGGGTGAGATCAGCCTTGAGGAATACAACCAGTTAAAAGAGGCCATTAAGAAATAATCTCAATACGTTCATCACTGACAGGTACCAGGGAGATTATGCCTCGCCGGTACGGCCTGATCGGTCCCCTGTGGTGTATCGTGGCGTTTGATGGTGTAGAGGAAATCCAATGCCTCAGCCCCAGGTTCATATGGAACTTCCATGAACAGGTCGGTCCTTCCGGTAACACCGGAAAATAATGCAGGGAAAATAAGGGAATTTTTATAATAACCCCGAATACTCATTTTTTATCCGGCGGTGAACCATCTGTACCGATACAGAGCTTCTTATCCTAGTGGAGCTTGTATAGTATGCAGTTTTAATAGAGCTGTTTGAGAAATATCATGTATAAATCAAATTTTGGTGGATCGAGTAATTACGGCCCCCGTGAAATGACAAAAGTTGTCTGTTCAGATTGTGGAAAAGATTGTGAAGTACCATTCAAGCCAACCGAAGGCAGACCTGTATATTGCCAGGAATGCCTCCCGAAACACAGGCAGCCCAGGTACTAACCTGATAATCGTCTTTTTTTTAGTTCTCGTTTAATTGTCTCTCCATCAGCGATAGACACGCTATTCTTTACACAATTATCCAGCCGGCCTATTTTCTGCCTGTTCGCTGATACTTGGCACGTACCGCACCGGTTTTTTCTTCCCCTTCCGGTCAGGCAGTGTTATTCCATTTCCAGATATTCACACAAGGGTGACAGGGTGTTCCCTTTACATCTGGCAGGTTTGGTTTTCTTCCGGAAATACCTCTTTTACAAGGGTCATGCCAAGCGTGATAGAAATGGCGAAAAACGGTTCATTCTTCGCCCTGTCGGGTATATCAGCCATCAATGGGGTCAAAACCAATGACTTATATATGGTAATTATCTATACTTTACTAAACAGAAAGGAACGAAGAGCTATGAAGCCAGAAGATGCGAAGAAGATTATTTCAGCAGCAATCGACAGAGAGGTCGAGGCATACACATTTTATCGTGGTATTGCCGATAAAGTAAAGGATGCTAACCTCAAGAAACTGTTTGCAGAACTTGCCGGGGAGGAAAAGCAGCACCGCGAATTCCTTCAGGGAATGCTCACAAAGGATGTATCGAAGATGAAATTTGATCCGTCACATGACTACAAGGTAGCAGATACGGTTCCGTCACCACCCCTTACGGCTGACCTGAAACCAATCGATGGCATTGTTATCGCTATCAAGAAAGAACTTGAAGCCATGCAGAGTTACACCCAGCTCGCAAACCTTGCCAGCGATACCGAGACAAAGCTGCTCTTTTCCCAGCTGGCAAACATGGAACGGGGACATAAGGCAAGACTTGAAGACATATATACCAACATGGCATTCCCTGAGTCCTGGTAAAAATCCAGGGATTCAGCACAGTTTTAATCTAAACAGGGATAAAACCCTTTTTTTCATTCCTGCTGCCATCGAAGTTTTCATATTAATCCCACAAGCCCCGGTTTTGCCGGGTTAATTGCCGGTCCTCATACTACCCTGCCATGAGCGATCACGGGCATCTGCAACTCCATTGATCGATTATTCCCGCATAGAGGTAAACTCCCAACCGTTGACCGCTATTATTCCCGAATATGCGTGCAATTTTTTTGTACGGTAAGGACAGGGTATTCATTCACATCAGTGTGTCAATGCCGGACAATCATACCAGGCGGATATCCCCGGGTTGCTGGACAAGTATTTCTTTTTCGCCCCGGTATGTCTGGACAACCCCGTACAGCTGGACCTTATCTCCTTTTTTCAATGAAACCCCCCTGGCAGAAGAGGCCGGAATAAACACGGAAGTCCCGTTCACATCAAGGATCAGGTCTGCCCCGTTTTTTGTGACTACCAGCCGGTCCACATTTCCTTCGAGGAGGACAAGGGAGCCATCGGCCGATGTACTGGTATACCGGGTTGAAACGGTGGATTTCCCGGCTGACTCAATAATAACGGATCCGGCAACAACGGCAAGCGTAACGATTGCAAGAAGGATGAACGCATTTCGTTCCTGCCGGGTCAGCATAGATCCAGGTTATTGTCGTCCATTGTAATAACCGGTAGCTTTAAAGGTTAACAGTGTTAACATATGGAGCATGTCAGGAACGAACCTGCCCCCCTCATCAAAAACCGTCCTTTCCCTCCTGGACGAGAGCGGGGCAATGACCCACAAGGAGATTGTAAAGAAGAGTAACCTGGCTCCGAGGACAGTCCGCTATGCCTTAAAGAAGCTGAAGGAAAACCACCTCATCATCGAGAAATTCAACTTCAGGGACGCACGCCAGATCATCTACCAGGGCCGGGCGCAAACGATGGTGTGTGCATGAGCGAAAGCCCATGCAACATCATGAAATGCGATTCACTCGCCCGGAAATACCTCCCGGGTATCAGGGCCGAGATGGTGTACCGGCTGGTAAACAACAAGGGTATGAGCCAGAGCGATGCAGCGAAGCGGCTTGGAATTACGCGCGCTGCAATCTCTCAATATATGAGCAAAAAGCGTGGTGCGGACATTGGTGCGGATATAAAACTCTGCAGTGAGATCGATGCCGTGATTGACCGCTGGGCAATGGCGGTGGCCGGCGAAGATGACCATATAACGCTGTGTGATGTCTGCAAGTGTGCAATGAAAAAGTAACCATAGCCCATATGGCTGTGACAACAATTCCTGACCGGATAACAATTCATTTTCACCACCCCTGATTTTTCCTGTTATTTCATCAATTGAGAAAATAGGGTGACATTATAACCAGATTATAGACCCATAACAAGATCTAACAGATTTAAAGGATTATATGACTTTGTTGAAACCCTGCGGGATCATAAAAACGAAGAGGGAAATACAAATACGGGAGGGAGTTTCACCCCCCTCCCTGCCGCACCCCCATTAAGATATTTTTCGGGCAGGGTTTCCGAAAATCTCAATAAATTAAGAGTCTTTTTGGATAATCTCCATCTATCCCAACCGGGGTCGCCAAAGCGGCGGGGTGGAGCCCCGGGAGCGAGGGTTAATTTCGGAACAACCCGAAATCGTTAGAAATTATCAGAGCATTTCTACAGAGCGGTTTATATGAAAAAGAATGAAAGATACCACTTCTTTGTTAATTAGTGTTCGTTCACCAACACTTCATGCTGGTGATCCAGTATTATCACCATCAGATCCTTTGCGTACATCCATTTTTTCCCGTATTGTCATCCCGATACCCTGCAATTTTTCAACTCCACCCTCTCCTTCGCGAAAGTAAAACAGGAGGAGATGAAAATAATCCCCGACCAGGTCCCCGAACTCCTTACGGTAGCGTACTTCGACATCGGGGTCGCCAACAAAGCCCTTAATTGATATGAAATCCTCCTTTTCAAAAGAAAAATAGGGCTTTTTCATCTGGGATAGGAGACGAACGGACCCGTGATGCTTCAGGAATGCAAGAAATTCTTCGGTCAGCGGTTCATCGAGCAGGTACTCTTTCAATAGGGAGCCATCAACGCAGACCTTGGATTGGACCGACCTGACAATTCGCATGTTGCACCCTGTTATGAGCGATCAATTACCTGTTCACTGGTTTTTTCGTCGCCAGTACAGTACCAGTAGGACCGCAACCACCATAACGGCTATCCCGATTTTCAAATATTCCGTTGTGGTACCCTGCATCTTTCCGGATGAGATGGAATGATCCCAGTCATCCTCAAACACAGCCGTATAGTACCGGGCCGCTTCCGGCTGCTCGATAATGACCCCGGCCTCGCGGTTGAACGTCGGGGAATTGTAATTCCAGTTGACGCTGCTGACCAGGACTTTCTTCCGGTCAACAATAACACCCTTATTGTGAATTTTCTCCATTTCATTCCGTTCCAGTTCTGCGCACCGTGCTTCAAGCGGGAGGTGTTCGGATACCGCTATCTGGTTGATATAGGCCATCATTTCATCGTTATCGTCCTCTCCTTCCGTGTTAAACCAGTAGGAGTCGAGCAGGACCCTCACATGGACACCACGGCGTGACGCGTTGATCGCTTCGGCGAGGTACCGGTTTGGAACACCTTTCGATTCATTGCTGATATACGCCTGCTCGATATCGATCTCGCCTGTTGCAGAACGGAGGAGCTCCGGGATGAGATAACTGGTATCAGGGGCCAGTACCGGTGTGACCTTCGCACCCTCAAAACGCAGTGGTGAAAATTCCCGGGTATGAGGCAGAGTTCCACCGGGTTCCAGCGCCCCGGTCTTCCCGGTAATGGGGCTGATACCCTTCCCGTTCAGGTCGGTCAGGAACACTCCCCTGAACCAGGTCGCAACCCCGGGGTCGATTATGCATACACCCCAGCCCCGGTTTCCGGATTTGCCTTCTGCGGGAAACCCGTTCCCTTTGAAGTTTTCGCTGGTGATAAAAAGGTACAACGAATCGACCACGATATACTTGGCATGGTCATAGCGGTAGGGGGCATGGCTGTCACCGGTGGTGCCCATCTGCCGGACGACAATAGCATTCCTGGTGAGCAGGTCGCAGACAGCATTTCCTTCCGGCGATATCCCTCCGACAGGCCCGCCCTCGATAAGGACGGTAACATTGACACCCCGTTTCCGGGCTTCGATAAGCGCATCTGCCATTCCGGGACTTGAAAATTCGTATACATTCACGAGGATTTCGTACTTCGCCTGGTCGATACAATTCAGATAGAGTTCAAGCGAGCAATCAGGTGATACAAAACAGACCCCGGAAACGCCGGTAAAGTTTGCAGGAGCAATCCGGGACTGTCCAAGCATAAGGACACGGGTATCCCATACCCCGTTCTCCATGAAATGGACCTGCCCCTCGCGTGGTTTGACATCGGTGGGCCACGACACCTTTTGTATCAACGTGTCATGGTCATAGAGCATCAGCTCGTCCCCTGCATTGGCAAGCCGGAAAGCCCCTGCCGGAATGACATCCGGAACATCAGGGGAATAATTGTAGAACTCAAAATCAGGCAGCCTGTCATGCACATCGGCGTACGCCCTGCCATTATACGCAACGGTGGTAAGACCGTCTATCCGTGATCCCGGCGGGAACCGGAAACCCCCCTCGCCATCTGACACCAGAATACCATCCAGGCTACCCGTTCCTGATAGAACCACATATTCATCGGGGTCGTCCTTCTGGTACGTATCAGGGCAGAACGCGGTAATGGCGATCGCCGTGACACCGGGAATAAGAAGGCAGAAAAGAAGGAATACTGGTAGGAACCTCACTATTTCTGGTCACAGTCCGGTTTTAATAAGCTGACGATATAGATCTTTACCCATGCAGGGACCTTGCGTGATGAAAATCGGTGGGAGCCTGATTGATCAGGTACCCGGGATCACCCGCGCCCTCCTTTCATCACCGAGCCCCGTCCTTATTATTCCCGGCGGGGGGCCGTTCACAAATCTCGTAAGGACATTACACGCCCCGGAGAATGAGAGCCACTGGATGGCAGTTCTCGGGATGGAACAATATGGCTGGTATATCGCATCGTTCGGGATCGGCACCAGTCCCGGCCTGCAGGTACCGGGGCGCCCCACGGTGTTGCTCCCGTATGCTCTGATGCAGAAAGAAGACCCGCTTCCGCACCACTGGGATATCACATCAGACACCATCGCCGCGTGGGCCGCGTACCGCCTCGGGCTCGACCTCGTGGTCCTGAAATCGGTTGATGGTATTATGAAGGGGAACATTCCCATGGAACAGGTCACTACACCCATGACATGCGGGGAATTGGACCCGGGTTTCATCCGGTTTGTCCTTGATCACGGCGTTAAAACGCTGATCATAAACGGGAGAAGGATCGAAAGGGTCCAGGCGTTACTCCGGGGAGAAGAGGTAGAAGGTACGAGGATCGGTACAACCTTTTAATTGTTTCAAAAGAGAAGTTATAAGGAATCTCAGGAGTTACCATGTCAGACAAGAAATGCACATCATGCTGTGCTCCACTCGCAGAAGAAGGCGCCACAGAATTCGAATGCCCTTCATGTGGTTACGGCATCAAGAGATGCTACCGGTGTAGAGAACAGAGTATCCCCTATACATGTCCAAAATGCGGTTTCGGGGGCCCATAAACGATGGGAGACGTCGCACTGATTCTCAGGGTAATGCCGGAATCCCCGGAGGTTGACCTCGAGGTACTCAAAGCGGAGATCAAACAGGTCCTCCCCCGCGTGCAACAGATTGTCGAAGAACCGATCGGCTTTGGTTTAAAAGCGTTGAAACTTGTCGTAGTGGTCGGCGATCAGGGCGGCGAGACAGATGCCGTTGAGGCGAAACTCAGCGGCCTGAAAGGCGTCGAGCGGGCAGAGATCGTTGAACTTACCCTGATGTAACTAGTAAGAATTAGAGGAACAGGATTCTTATCTTTTTTCGATTATTACGTTAAGAAACAGTTTTTTCGTTATTCCCTGGTTTCTGCCCGGTTTTATCTTTTTCGAGTTCCTGCAGTACCTGCTGGGTAATTGCCCGTATCTTTTCCACAGACTCCCGGAACTGGACCACTTCAGACTCATCAATTTTAATGGTAACCGGGAATACGCCGCTGCGGTTCACCCGCGCCGGGACACTGATACAGACGTCCCCGATATCGTGGACTTCTCTTCGTATATACGCAGATACCGTCAGGATCCGGTTCTCGTCTCCAAGGATCGTCTTGACAAGGGTTGCGATCGCTTCTCCCGGACCGTATACTGTCGACCCTTTGCCCCGGATAATCAGTTCGCCGCTGTTTTTAACAGATTCCACCATCTCTTTGATGGGGATACGCGAAAATGCAGGCAGGTTACTGATCTGGATGCCCCCGATTGTTGTCGCCGACCAGAGCGGGACCATGCTGTCCCCGTGCTCCCCGATAATTCGCGTGTGCACTTCGCTTGGGTGTACCCGGAAATACGATGCTATCAACGATTTCAGCCGCATGGAGTCAAGGTGCGTACCAAGGCCGAACACCTGCTGGGGCTGGAGTCCTGAATATTTCAACGCGACGGACGTCATCACGTCAACGGGATTGGTGATCATAAAGATCTTCGTGTCGGGCGCGACCTTCGCAATCGATTCCACAAGCCCGGATACTATGTGGGCATTCTGGAGCGCGAGATCAAGCCTGGTCTGGCCGGGAAGCCGTGCGTTTCCAGCGGTAAATACTACGATTTCTGACCCTTTGACTTCTTCAATATCGGTCGTCCAGTCGATTTTTGTATAGTTTCCGCAGGCAGCAAAAGAGTCCATCAGGTCATGGGCAATGCCGTCAAGGAGATCTTCCCTTCCCGGCCTGCCATGGAGCAGGATTTCGCTGACATAGGGTATTTCAGATATTGCGTGTGCGGCGAACATTCCGACATTGCCGGTTGCGCCGACGATTGTGACTTTCGACATAGTTATAGCACAAAATTAGGGACACGTTATCGGTCGACAATACGCTGCTGCCTTCACTAAAGAACCCTTTCTCCACCCCGCGACCCTGTGGGCGCCGAATGTCCACAGTAAGTCTGCTCCCTTCCGGGCCTGGACCGGTCTCTGCGGCTGCAGGTCGCCACTCCCTCCGGAGTCTTGATACCTGTCCACCGACCTCACAGGACGAGGCTTCTTCGTCAGGATACTAACAGCTCCAGCACCCCGCTGTTGCCTTCCTCAAACTTCGCCCCCCGCATACCGACGGTTTCGGGTTACAAGTGACGCCGGGCCACCCGGGCTAGTCCCCATATTTAATGCACACTTCAGGGGATAAATACCTCACCGCTGACATGCTCCCGGTAAAGCGCGGTGATATGCTGTATAAGCCCGGCATCCTCTTTATTAAAGAGATCGAGGGCAGTAAGGACCGGGACACCGGGAAGTACCCGGTAAAGATCCGCGAGGTCCCCCTGGTACACCTCGATGCTCTGCCTGCCACGGGTTTCCGCAATCTTTTCGGGCATCCGGCCAACCGGCCGGTCTTTCATCTCCTCGTACGTCCTAAGCAGGACTACCTCGTCAATGGCAAGAAATTCGCTGTTCACAGATATATTGAATGCAGACCAGAACGCGGCAGAAAACCAGGCATCATTCATTATGATATGCGGCACACCGAGCCGTGCTGCGGTCAGCCCGAGCGTACCGACGCCACATGCAGCGTCAACAAACCACTGGGTATTCAGAGTAATTTTTCGTTCGACTGACTCAATTTTCGGGTTATAATTGCGGGGAAATTCAATATGGATCTGTGACTGCTGCTGGTACAACACCAGGGACCCGGAGGAGGTCGGAAAAATACTTGCCCGCACATCACACCCGGCGAGGAGGTCATATGTCCTTGGCGCCACGCCAAGTTCAGGGTCTGCGATCCCGGGGACAAAGTCCCCGCTCCTGACAACCCCCCTGACTTCCGGGACTTCATTGACAAGGCGTACTGCCACTTCACTGGTCACGACTGCGGATACAAGCACCAGTGAGCGTGCAGGGAGGTACGGGGGCACCCGCATAACAAAGCCCGGGTGGATGAGCGGCATACCGACCTTTGCAAGGGGTTCGGTACCCGAAAAGATGCCCTCCTCAACCATGACCACGTAAATATGCGCAAAAACCTCGTCGATAAACCTCTTCCCGCAGGTACATGGCGGCTCGTAAAAACGGTTTTTTAACGGTGCCCTTTTGTCCAGTATCCTGCCATGGCACGCCGGGCAGGGAGAGAATACCTGCCCGGTTGCCAGAAGGATATCATGGGCTGTGTCAACACAGTCACCGCCACATACGGGGCATTTCATACGGTTCTGTTAACCGTTAACCATAGATAGTTTTTGAAAAACAAAATCATCCAGAATGGGCCCGATGCGATTCGAACGCATGACCGCCCGGTTATGAGCCGGGCGCTCTAACCGGACTGAGCTACGGGCCCGGAAAGAGATTGAGCGCCCCCCACAGGGCTCGAACCTGTGACATTCGGATTAACAGTCCGACACTCTACCAACTGAGTTAGGGAGGCACATTGGTTGTGTCCTAATAGATTCTTTGTGAGCCTTTTTAAAAGTAGCTGTTTGAATGCTGGATCGTAAAAAAAACTAACCATCTGGATTTTCGTCATTTATTCATATGTTTGCCAGGTTTGAGTTTCATGGATTCCAGAAGCCCGATGAGATCATCGAGGTTATCATCCAGGTGGCACAGGAGATCCTCTGTCTGGGGGGTTGCCATTGCGCCGGTGGGTGTTGCCCTGATGTACCCAAGCTGCTCAAGCACGCGGAGTGAATAACGGATCCGGTGAAATGGCAGGTCCAGCAGCTCCGATAGTTTCATAATGCCAATCGGCTGGTGCTCCAAAACAGCCCTGATTACAATAACATGCCTTGAAAGAAGTTCGATTTCGTCTTTCATTTTCTTGAGCATGATTTAGTGTACCTCAGGTCTCTTTTTTTTCTGTTTCCGGCTTCGGGCCGGGTTCCTGGTGCTCGCTGAGCCACTGCTTGGTAACCCTGTATTTTTTGATGAAGACATAGATCATCACGAGATCAATTACCAGGAGTACTGGGGGGAGATAATATTTGAACGGTACAGGTACAAGGAACAGGGCAATTACAATAACAGCAGCAACAAGGATAATCACGTTCAACAGGATAGTGAGCGAATAAAATTTATATTTAAACTGTTCTTTTACCTTCTCTTCCATTGCTCATAGGTCAGCCGTTATCATAAAAGTACTTGTGGTTTTACCGCGAATATTTCTCCCATGGACTCGCTGGATGACGTGATCAGGCGTTCTGGTGCTGATGCATATGTCGCATTCGGCTCGTCACAAAATGCAGATATCAGGTATCTCACCCGGTTCCGGACGGAAGATCCTTTTGTCTATATCAAAAAACCCGGTGAGAAAGGGTTCATGGTGATCGGCCAGATGGAATATGAACGTGCAATGAGAGAATCGATCGCCGCCGTGATGACCAGAGGGGAGTCCGGCCTCCTGGATATTATCAAAGAAGAGCCGATAAAACACCGCGCCTATGCAAAAATGATTGCAAATCATACAGGCCCACGCATCATTCTACCCGCTTCGTTTCCCTACGGGATCGGGCATGAACTGGAGTCACTCTGCGAGGTGACCATTGATCCCGGCTCGGTCGAGACCGCCCGGGCAATAAAATCAGATGATGAGATAAGGAACATCAGGGGGGTCCAGGCCGCAACCGATATCGCAATGGAACGGGCAATTTCCCTGGTAAAAGCAAGCAGGCCAAAAAAGGGTGTACTGTATCACGACGATCAGCCGGTCACTTCAGAGCAGGTGAGGTCACTCATACACAAAACCCTGATGGATTACGGGTGTCATGCGATCGATACGATTGTCACCTGCGGAAAAGATACCGCCCTGCCACACGCACTCGGGACTGGACCCCTTATGGAATCAGAGCCGGTTGTGATTGATACGTTCCCTGCTGATGACATGAACGGGTATTTCACCGATATGACAAGGACTGTTGTAAGGGGAGAACCATCCGCCGAATTGCTTGAGATGTATGGTGCCGTTCTGGAGGCACAGGACCTTGGCATATCCCTGGTAATGCACGGGGCCAGCGGCTCAGCGGTTCACCAGGCTGTTGTGGACCTCTTCGCCGAAAAGGGATATGGTACCGGCAATGAGGGATTTACCCATAACCTGGGGCACGGGGTAGGTCTCGAAGTCCACGAGCAGCCGACCCTTGGTCCGGTAGGGGGAGCTCTTGCTGCCGGCAATGTGGCCACTATTGAGCCCGGGCTCTATTACCGGGATATCGGCGGGGTGCGTCTCGAGAACACCGGGGTGGTCACAACAGCAGGGTTTGAATCTTTTACACGATTTCCCCGTGAATTTATACTCAGGTGATCCCGGTGGATGACGAAATTTTTGATAACTACTGCCAGGCCGGGGCTTTTGCTGCATCGGTACTCAGGAAAGGGGCCATGGAGATCAGGCCTGGCGCCCCCTACCTCGAGGTTATCGAGTTCATTGAAGACCTGGCCGCAACAGACGAATCAGGCCTTGCATTCCCGCTTAATGTCTCTCTGAACGAAGATGCTGCGCATGATACCGCGTCGACCGGAGATGACCGGGTATTTGCACCCGGGGACCTGGTCAAGCTAGACCTCGGTGTCCATTTCGACGGCTACATCGCAGATACAGCAATTACAATCGATCTGGGAAATAACGGGCTGCTCGTGGACGCATCCAGGGAAGCACTTTCACGGGCTATTGAAAAGGTGCACCCGGGAGCGACCGTTGGAGAACTGGGGTTTGCCATCCAGGCCGAGATTGAAGGCAGGGGATACAGGCCAATCGCGAACCTCACTGGTCACGGGCTCGGCAGGTTTGCCGTGCACAGACCCCCGAGCATCCCTAATATTGCAATACAGGGGGGGGCAGTGCTTGAAGAGGGAATGGTATTTGCTATTGAGCCGTTTGCAACGACCGGCTCAGGCCATGTGAGCGAGAAGAAGCGGGTTGAGATTTTCCAGCAGATCTCCCAGAAGCCGGTGCGACTGGCCACGGCAAGGCATGTCCTGGAGGCGGTTAAGGGACGGCAGGGCATGCCCTTTGCAAAGCGGTGGCTCCCTGATAACAAGCCGGAGATCGCCCTTGCGACGCTCATCCGCTCCGGTGTGGTCCACGCATACCCGGTACTATCGGACATCCCCGGCTCACTCGTCTCGCAGCATGAACATACAGTCATTGTTACCGAGGATCACTGTGTTGTGACAACGGCATGAGATACTCTTATCCGATGCCAGATTGAATATTTTAGGTTACAGCCATGTCTGGAGACGACGAGACCCTGAAAATTCTGGATGTGCTCCTCTGCGCAGAAATATTTAACCAGAACCCGAATCTGGATATCAATGACCTTACGCCGGAGCATAGGACCATGTTCGGACTCGGCTCTGCGTCCGGAATTAAAAGGCCTGTTACTGTCAGCGAAAGTACAATCCGGAGGGTACTTCAGATCCAGAACCCGCGCGGAAAAGTCGCGGAAAACCCGGTCGTAATCTACGAAGAGTTCGGGCAGAGGTTCCGTATACCGGCACTCGAGGCTGCGGCGAAGTGGTTCCTTGGCCACGGGGGCATGCCATATATTAAACAGAACCCGGCACTGGCATATTATTTTGAGACGCTTGACTCTTTCGGCATTTCTTATCGGGAAGTAAAGGCTGAAAATCCACCGTTTGAAGACAGCAGGTCGTACCTTGACGGGAAAATTTCAGAGATAATTGCTGCCGATGAACGCCTGAGAACGGCCATGGACCTGATCATCATCAACGCACCCGATGAGATCGAGCAGCAGATTGATGACCTCGTCTGCACTTCAGAGCAGAAAGACATCATCGCAAAAATGCGGATCGCAATTATCCACCGTGAATTCCTGTTGAAGCACCGGATCCACGAGGTGGGAAAGCTGTTATTCGTCGGCCCGCCGGGACCGGGAAAGACATCGCTCGCACTCGCTATGTCCCATGCCATGCATATGCCAATCCTTGAGGTCAGGCTCTCGATGGTCACGTCACAGTACCTCGGGGAGACCTCGAAAAATATCGATAGGATATTCGAATTAGCCAAAAAACTTTCACCATGCATCCTGTTTATCGACGAGTTTGATTACGTTGCCAAGAGCAGGGTGACCGATGACCATGGCGCCATGAAGAGGGCGGTAAACTCCCTCCTGAAAAATATCGACAAGATGAACCTCGTGAAAAACGGGGTGCTCCTTATCGGTGCGACCAACCATCCCCAGCTCCTCGATGAAGCTGCATGGCGCAGGTTTGACGAGGTCGTGGAGTTTTCGCTGCCCAGCGAAGAGATGAGGGAACGGATCCTGAAAAAGATCACCCATTCTGTAGGTTGTGAATGCGATTTCCGTTACCTCGCTGCCCAGACAGATGGACTTTCAGGTTCTGACCTCCGGATGCTGGTAAAAGAGGCGATCCTCTTATCAATCATGGATGGCCGGAAGGCCCTTCTACAGAGCGATATTGAAAAAGGAATCCAGATGGTGAAAAGCAGGGGCGTAATCCGGAACCTTAACTGGTTGTAGTATGAAAATTACGCTGCTGGGCACAGGGGATGCAACAGGTACGCCAAAGATAGGCTGCAGGTGCCCCCAATGTACATACGCACAGGAAACAGGACAAACGAGGCTGCGCACTTCCCTCCTTGTGGAACATGCCGGGAAGCATATCCTTGTTGATTCCTCACCTGACCTCCGCCAGCAGTTACTCCGTTGCAGTTCACCCCACATTGATGCAGTGATATGGACACACGGGCATTACGACCATTTTATGGGGTATGGGGAGTTCTACCGTGTCCAGGAACTGCCACCCGTCTACGCTGCCCCACCGGTACTCGGGTATTGCGGGGGCATTTTTTCATTCCTGCCGTTTCACCATAACCCGGTCGAGGCATACGAACCGTTCACCCTTTTTGGTGTTACCTTCACGCTGATCGAAGTAAACCACCCGCCGGCCTACAGCTGCGGGATAGTGATTACCTGTGATGAGGTAACGATCGGGTACACTGCAGATACCCGTTCTAATATTCCGGAGCATAGCAAAGAATTACTCTTTGGGGCAGATCTCCTGCTTATTGACGCGCTGGTACCAAAGGGATACCACATCTATAAGCATATGAATTATGACGAGGCATGCCAGATGGCATCCGATCTGGAGGCAGGGGATTTCCGTTGCGTCCACCTGAGTCATGCAATCAGCTGGGACCTCCCTCATATCGGAAAAGACGGGGAATATTTCCAGTTCGACTGAACCGGGAAGAACAGGCATTCCGTCGTACCATGTTTACTATCGCTGTCACACCAGGACCGGGTGAGAAAGGGGGCCCGGTTTTCACGTAGTATTGTTACCAACCACCAGGGTACGCACATCCCTGGCAACCATGCGGCAGATGCCGGTTCCTGCCTAGCTTCCCCATCTTCCCTGGAGAGCATGTCACCAATACCATTATGGGTGTCACATTCCCAATCATAGGTGAATGAATATTAAGTTGCTCGAGCTGGAAAAAGACAAGGCCAGGCTGATTATTCAGGGGGAGGGACATACCTTCATGAATACCCTGACGGATGAGATCCTGAAGGACCCTGATGTCGATGTGGCCAGATATGTTATAGAATTCCAGTTTTCAGACCCTGAACTCCTGGTGACCACAAATGGTAAAAAAGACCCCCTGGATGTGATCCGGGACGCATGCACCAGGATATCAGGGCACTGCGATGAACTCCTTTCAAACATGAAGAATCAGTAACAAAACAAAGATTATTTTTTTCCCGGTACCTTTGAACCGGGCAGGCCCCTGTAATTATTGCCCGTCAGAAATGACAGGGATGATGTGGCCGGTATAAGACTATACTGCCCGTTCTGTGAACACGATAGACCCGGATATCCGGGCAATCTTAACCTTGACTGTCTGCCCCGGCTTTGAATTTGAGACATACATGATGTATTTCCCCATCTTTACCACGCCGTCGCCCCGCTTCGAGACTGACTGGATCTCAACCTCGAGGATTGCCCCTTCCTGCAGTTCATTGGTAATAGGTTCTGTGCGTGCTTTCCTCTTTTTTACCGGGCGGTGACCCCCGCAGGCATCACAGCGCAGGAGGAGGAAGCGGTCATCTTTCACAAGACGGGTATCTGGCCGGCCACATTCTGAGCAGATCACATAATCTTCCACGTAGCTTTTGACCAGTGAATTTATCAGGCTACTTTCGAATTTTCCGTTAAATATCGCCCTGTTGCCATCGATCTTCCCTGCAGTACCGAGTTCTCCAAGGAGGAACTTCATCAGGTGGTCCTTGTCACGTCTCGCAACATCTGCGATCTCTGCGAAATTTTCGAAGACGGTGGTTTTCCCTTCAATATAGCTCTTTGTTTCCGGAACGGTAAACCGTTCGTGGGACTCACTGACCTCGGGCATATGTGAATATGCCTTGTTTAAAAGTGCCTCATACGATTCGACCATAGTTGTATAGTATAAGGGATGTCCGAGGTAATAATTATGGGTAAATAGTACGCCCCTGCCTGGTCGGTCTCATATGGTTTTTGGGGTCCCGGGGCTGAATTTTTCCCCCGTGCCCTCCGCAAGGGACCCACGCCTTCGCAGAAACATTCCTCCCTGCAATGCCCCGGCAGAGCCTGGTGGTACTTCTTCCTTTAGAAAAAAAAAAAATATTCTGGTTATTGCTTAAACTGGGGCATAAGCGCACGGACTTCAGCACCGACCTTTTCAATCAGGTGGTCTTCGTCCCTCTTCGTCAGGGCATTAAATACCGGGCGGTTGACCGTGTTCTCAAGCATCCATTCCCTTGCAAACTCACCGCTCTGTATCTCCTCGAGTATCTCACGCATCGCCATCTGGGACTCGCAACCGATAACACGCGGTCCACGGGTGAGGTCCCCGTACTGTGCAGTATTACTGACATATTTCCTCATCTTCGTAAAGCCGCCCTCGTAAATAAGGTCTACAATCAGCTTCGTTTCATGGAGAACCTCGAGATATGCCATTTCCGGAGAGTACCCGGCTTCGACAAGGGTCTCAAAACCGGCCTTGATCAGGGAGGTAATACCACCGCACAGTACTGCCTGCTCCCCGAAGAGGTCGGTCTCGGTCTCTTCGCGGAACGAGGTCTCAAGCACGACTGCACGGGTCGCGCCGATACCTTTTGCATACGCAAGCGCAATCTTATGCGCAGAGCCCGTGTAGTCCTGGTGAACGGCTATCAGTGCCGGGACGCCCTTTCCTTCTTCATATTGCCGCCTTACCATGAACCCAGGTCCTTTCGGGGCGACCATGATAACGTTGACATCCGCTGGGGGGACGATCTGGCCAAAATGAATATTGAACCCGTGGGAGAACATCAGGGTTTTTCCCTTCGCAAGATACGGCTTTATTTCGCCCCGGTATACCGCCGCCTGGTTCTCGTCAGGAAGAAGTATCTGCACCACGTCAGCCATTTTTACGGCTTCTACGACCGAATACACCTTGAACCCATCCGCTGAAGCCGCATCCCAGCTTTTCCCGGGACGGAGCCCGATGATCACGTCGATCGCACTGTCACGAAGGTTCAGTGCCTGGCCCCTGCCCTGGGAACCATACCCGATAACCGCGATACGCTTCCCGGACAGGACACTCAGGTCTGCATCTGACTCATAGTATTTTTTCAGCATGGTCTCTCCTTATTATATCAGCAACCAAGCACATAAATATTTTATAAAAAAACTAATCAGAGTACCTTGGGTCATATCCCTTTTGGAGAGCGATCAACCATTAATGAGACAACAGAACCGAGATTTGGGGGCATTCTGCCGGACGTTCAATCCACATGCCCTGATATCCGCATTAATCTGACCCGGGTGGGGGTCAAGAATGTGAAAAAACTCGTGGAAGTCTCGCGCCCTGACAAGCGCCCGGTAATTTTCATTTCAAATTTTGATGTCTTCGTTGACCTACCCGGAAGTCTCAAAGGAGCGAACCTCTCACGAAATTTTGAAGTGATCGATGAAGTACTCCAGCAGGCCATTGACGGGGATGTCAAGGAAATTGAAGAGCTCTGCAGCGTGGTCGCACGAAAACTGCTCGACCGGCATGAATATGCCGACCGCACAGAGGTATGGATGCGAAGCCAGTTCATGGTGAAACGGGAGACCCCGGTCAGCAAGACCAGTTGCCACGAGGTCGTCAGTGTCCACGCACGGGCTGTTGCCAGGCGCACGTTCCGGAGCCCCATCGTCAGGAAGAGTATCGGGGCGGAAGTGATGGGGATGACCGCCTGCCCCTGTGCCCAGAATATCATGAAGGAGCGGGCACAGTATGTCCTCGAGGACCTTAAGGTCGACAAGGAGACCATCGCAAAGTTCTTCGAAGAGGTCCCCATGGCCACGCACAACCAGAGGGGCCGCGGCTTTCTCTGCATTGAAACAGATGACGACCAGCACGTAAAACTCGAAACGATCATCGATATCCTGAAGGAGTCAATGAGCGCCCCGATTTTTGAACTCCTCAAACGTGGCGATGAAAGTTATGTCGTCCTTTCCGCACATAAAAACCCAAGATTTGTTGAGGACTGCGTACGGGAGATGGCAAAAAAAGTCCTTGCAGAATTCCATGATCTCTCCGGCGATGCCCTCGTTACCATAAAGCAGACCAACGAGGAGAGCATCCACCAGCACGATGCCTACGCGGAACGCCAGGCAACAATTGCCGAGCTTTTCGTCGAGCTGAACGGCGAAATCCAGTAAATTTCCTCTTTTTTTGTGCCGATATCGGCAGTTTTCACTACATTTCCCTGGGGCAATTGTCCCTTTATAAGGGGGTGCCCCAGAACAATAATCACAGGGTATCACCAGGGTCCATTTGTCAGGATCCCGGGGATATTCCGGTACCCGGTCTGTTCCCCTATAGGTCCGGATCTGGGTCGTAACTGCCGTTCCTTTCCACCTTCATACTGATAAGGGAATCCTATAAAAGTTACGACTCCATCGTCCCGGGAAAATACGAAAAAAACATGGATTATCTCTCTTCTCTCCCGTGAAATCGGCACTATCAGGAGAATTGCAAAGCAGATATATAATTGGAAGATGTAAAATTAAGCTGAACGTACTAGGTACGGTCAAAAGATCTCCTTAGAAGAGATTTGTGTGGATTACACCGGTATCGAATATTGAACAACTCAGCATAAGATGAGGCGATAATATTGTCGAAAGTTGTAGAGATTTCCCCAACCACAAGACACGAGGGACACTCAAAACTTGTCTTGAAGGTTAACGACGCAGGTATCATCGAAACGGGTAACTGGTGTTCCATTACCCCGGTGAGGGGAGTTGAGAGACTCGCCGTCGGTAAGTCGATGGAACAAGTCCCCAAAATTGCGTCC
>CAIKOD010000017.1 GCA_903828975.1 uncultured Methanomicrobiales archaeon
TACAGAAAATAGTAGTTATCAATGTCCACCTCACGTGGTCTTTCCGGCCGGCTGATGGATATGGGGCCGGTACGGCGACATAGCCTGATCGCCTTCTCATCATCAATCGGGGTGACGGCCATCGGCTTTTTTACGACGATTTACATTGCCCACGATGCGGGCGCCGCAGCACTTGGAGGGTTTTTCCTCCTCCTCGCGTATGTGGGGGTCATCGGTCTTTTTACTGATGGTGGTGTCAGTGGCGCGGCACTTCAGCGTATCAGTGAAGGGGGCTCGCAGGATGAGTATTTTTCCGCACATGCTACCGTGCGTGTGCTACTCCTTGCTGCGACTCTCACAGTCCTTGTTGCTGCCCGGCCACTTTTTGTCGATCTCAACCAGTCAGGTCTTTTTATCTGGCTCCTCGCTGCACTCGTGATTTCAACGGGGGCAGGCATCATATCGACGGGAGTATATGGAAGCGGGGAGGTCGGCATCCTGCAGATTGCTGACCTGGCGAACAATATAGTCCGGGTCATCGTGCAGGTCATTGCGGTCTACCTCGGGTACTCTGCGGGGGGGCTGGCAGCGGGTTTTATTGCCGGGATCATTGCCGGCCTGCTCATTAATACACGGGTCCTTTCGATGAAGATCGTACCGTTCGGACGCCTGCATATCCAGGGGCTCCTTGCGTTTTCAGGGTGGGCGTTTATCACCGGCCTTACCGGCGCCCTGATGGGGTATGCAGATACGATTCTTGTCGGATATTTCCTTTCAAATTCTGAAATAGGAATGTACAGGACGTCATTTCAACTGGCGACCAGTGCACTTTTTGTGATGTTTGCCCTCCGTACTGCACTGTATCCAAAAATTGCATCGTGGATGAAAGCAGGTGAGACCGGATCGGTAGAAACCGCACTGTCACGAGCCATCACCTATTCACTGGCCCTCGCAGTACCCGCTGCATGTGGGGCGTGGGTCCTCGGCAGCAGTCTCCTCTACTACCTGTACGGGGCATCCTTTGTTGCAGCAGGACCCGCATTGTCCCTTCTTTTCATGGTTGAGATTATCACGGTTTTTCTCGCGCTTGAGACGATGTGCCTCGGGGCCCTTGATATGCCGAAGAGTGTTTTTATAGTCACTGCGATTGGGGCCACATCAACTATTCTTCTTGACTTTCTGTTGATCCCGCTCCATGGTATTACCGGGGCAGCCCTTGCACTCCTCCTTGGTACCGGAATTTTTGCGCTGGCTGCCCATAGTGTCCTGAAAAAACGTATACAGGTCAGGATAGAAAAAAGACCGGTGGTATCCATTATTGTTTCATCGTTAGTAATGGCCTTCTGCGTCTTCATCTACCAGTATGTTATTCCGGAAACGAATGTCTTTATCATTGCCGGTGCTGTTGTTACCGGAATGATGATTTATTCCCTTCTCCTGATGCGGCTTGACAGGGGTATACGGGATGAAGTGCGTGACCTTGTGGCAGGAATAGGGTTCCCCTGGCCGGGCTGGTTGTAGCTATTAATGTCAGGTATATGCCAGTTCATAGTGACCTGCTGCCTTATCCGGAATCGGGGAAAAACTAATTCGTAGGATTGGCAGGCAGAAACATGGACCAGTTTTCAACTGACCGGAAGATACTGTTCTCCCTGTTCCTGCTCGGCTTTTTTGCGATCTTTTCAACAACCCTCTCAAAAAGCCCCGTATTGCCACTCTTTGCACAGGCATTAGGGTCTGGCAACGCAACCCTCGGGATGATCTCCGCAGTATCCCCGTTTGCAGGGATCTTATGTTCGTTTCCCGTAGGGGTCCTGTCTGATAAAATCGGGAGACGACGTCTGCTTATCGTGTCCGGTGTAGTTTTTGTCATTGCACCACTCCTGTACCTCTTCATCAGTGACCCGCTGATGCTGATCCCTGTCCGGTTCTTCCATGGTTTCGGGACGGCGATCCTTGGTCCTGTTGCGGCGGCATTGCTGGTCGATCGGTTCCCTGGAAGGAAAGGGGAAGTCCTTGGGCAGTACTCCTCAGCCACGCTTATGGGGCGGTCACTGGCGCCTCTTTCCGGAGGTGTCCTCCTTTCATATTTTGCCACCTACCCGGGGCTTATTAGCTACCAGGTAGTGTATGTTGTGGCGTTCATTGCCGCAGTACCCGCCTTTGCAATTACCCTCCTGTATTCTGAAAAGGGCCACCATGATGTAGTTTTCGTACAGTTTAAAGAGTTTACCCGGAGTTTTGGGGCTTTTTTTGGTGATCGGGTCCTCCGGGCCACGGCTTTTGTAGAAATGGCGATATATTTTTCATTTGGGGCGTTCGAAACATTCTTCCCGGTTTTCCTGTTTGACAGTGGGTTTGCCGCATTTGAAATTGGTATTATTTTCTCGGTCCAGGTAGTATTGATGGCAATCACAAAACCGTTGTTCGGCCGTGTCGCTGACCGTGTGGACAAGCGGGTCCAGATACTTGTGGGCCTGTTCCTGATTGGTATTTCAGTCGCTTTTATCCCATATTTCTCAAGCCTCGCAGTTTTTCTCCTGATAAGCATAACCGCGGGTCTCGGCCTCTCTCTCTCAACGGTAGCTACCGGGGCTTATATTGGTGAGATCGCTGCAAAAAAGGAGATTGGTGCATCGATGGGGGCACTTTCCTCGACCATGGATATCGGGCACTCCCTTGGGCCCCTTGTTACCGGGCTCATCATTGGTTACACGCTGAGTTACCAGGCCGGTTTCATGGCAGGACTTGTGTTAACTCTTGCTACTGCGGTATTTTTTATGTGGTCTGCAATAAAACGGGGAATACAATAGATCGAAGACGGTTGTACCGTTGATACCATCTCACGGGACCTCCTTTTCTCACCAGTATGCCGGGATGACTACCCGGAAAGCCCGGAAACGGGACAAATTGTATTGGTCTGCTAGTTACGCCGGTAACCGTCGTTGATCATCTCGGTGAGCCAGCGGTCAAGATAGGCAACCAGTTCGTTCTTAATCGCGAGGTTTACCGATCCAGGCTCCGGGTAGACGACTTTCCTGCCTTTCAGGTCCTGGTACGTGAGGGGCTCGGCAAATTTTTTATCATGGTCGACCCGGATCTCCATATCAGGGTCCGGGACCAGAACCCCGTCCACTACCCTGTTACGGGCGATTGCGTAGCGGTCAGGTGCAAGCCGGTCAATACAGAGCGGCGTAAGCGGGTCGTTTTTAATGACATCATACTCGCTCACCGAGAGTACCCCGATTACATCCAGCTTGTGGTAGATCACCCCATACACTTCTGTCATGCAAATTCAAGTCCCAATGTGGTTATATAATCTAATTCAGGGGGATGATCATAAAGGTTATCCTTCCTGTTTCAGGACCGGACCATTTAACCAGGGTGTCATCCGGCATAACCCATACCCGGGATGTATATGGTTAATCTGTTCTCCAGCGTAAACCAAACCCCCCTTATGGATCATCTATGATAATGAAGATAATCGTGTCTTTGAATGCACCTAAAGACAAAATACGATACTATGCGAAAGAGAAAAAAATGGATAACATGGAGGTACTGGCAGACAGTACCGTCCTCTCACCCGTGTACAGCTACTACAAACGGGATCATCAGGCAGGCCAGCAGGAGCAGTGGAGCAATGGTATGGATGGCGGCAGCCACATATAACGCCTGCTTTGTTCTTCGTATCGCGCCGATACTTTTTCCGATGACCCGGGCCTTGCAATTTTTTGAAACATTCATAACATTCACCTGAAGGGACCGGGATCGGGGGACCTCCGATGAGACCCCCTTCATCACCTGGTCCTCGTATATTGGGTGTCCACCCTGTCCGGATATATTGGGATGATGCCACCGGTAGGTCAATACACACTGGTTTGTTGCATAGAGAACCTCCAGTTCCACTGATTGAACCGGCGCTGCAAGAAATTGTCAGGAAAAGATCATTTTTTGACGCAGATGCGATGTCTTTTCATGGTCACCAGTGCCGCCGCGATAACCGGGGCGACTATAGCAGGTACTAGTCCGGAAGGGGTTGCGGTTGTTGGTGCAGGTGCCGGAACGGGTGCAAGTGCTGCGGATATGAGTGCGCTCTGACCTGGTGTAAGCTGCACCGTGGTGGCATAGTCTGAATATCCAGCCATCAGGATCGTAATTGTGTGTTTTCCTGCCGGGACGGAAGAAAGCGTGAGGGGTGTGATCCCCTGCACGGCACCATCAAGAAAAACAGACGCACCTGAAGGGACCGAGCTTATTTCTACCAAAGCATAGGGACTCGGGTTTGGGCTCATGGCAAGATTTGCGGATATTGTCGAGGTCATACCAGCCACTATTTCAACAGTTTCTTCATATCCTTGGTAGTTTGAAAGTTTCAGTTGTATGGAATGCGGTCCGGGGGCGATCCCGGTAAAGGTGGTCAACTCACCGGCGTGGGTAACCCCGTTGTAGGAACCGTCAATATAAATCCCGGCCCCGGCAGGATCTGAAGAAACACGCAGGTTACCGGTTGTAGGTTCAGTAAAGGGAATGAGGGTAAAGGAGAGGTAGGTTGTCTTCCCCTCCTCAATTATTACCTGCCCGGTAATGTCCTGGTACCCATAATGTTTCAGGGTCACAATATGGGTTCCCGTTGCGATACTCCCTATCGCGGTTGAAGTCTTACCCTGATAGATGTCGTCGATATAGAGATCGGCGCCACCAGGGGAAGTTACTACCTGCAATGCACCGGTACTCGCCAGTGGATACAGGACCGCATAAACCTCCGTGGTTTGTCCTGAAACAACCTCAACTGGCCCTGAGTAAGGGCTGAATCCCGAAAGGAATGCCTGGATGACATGCCCCCCGACCGGGACACCGGTATAGATCCAGGGGGACATCTGTCCCATTATCCCATCGAGATTCACAAGGGCACCCGAAGGGTTGGATATGACTTTTATTGACCCCGTTGCCTCTGTGGGCTGCAGTGGTGCAAAAACGGGAATTCGCTGTCCGGCTTCCGGATTTTGTGAGTAGGACTGGGTCCTTGTGATATACCCGATTTTCGACACGCTCAGGGTATGGCCCGGTGTGCTTGAACTGAATACCGGGACGGTGATGGGTGTCTCACCGACAAATCTCCCGTCAAATACTACATCCGCCCCGCTGGGACTGGAACCGATCTGGTAGTAACCATAATCTCCGGAGGGCGGGTTGGAAACCGGCTGTAAAAAGTCTGCAGTTACCCCAGACTGACTGAAAATGGAGATACCGGCTATTAACAATAGTAGTAATAGGGTAGTTGGTCCGGGTTGCATCGGTACACCTCAGCTGTACACCACGGACTTCGTTTCACTGATTAATAAATTACTGCATTCCAGGGGATCCCCGTGATCCATGAAAAAATCCATGTATAACCTCCCGGGAAAAAGATATGCGCACGGCTTTTTTGAAACCTTGCATATATAAATAACGAGGAAATACGTTGACAGGAGGGGGTTTCACCCCCTTCCTACCCCATCCCCATTAAGATATTCATGGGCAGGGTTCAATTGGGGCATTCAAAGAAAATGTCAGAGATTTGGAGATCATACTCTATCCCAACCGGGGTCACCAAAGCGGCGGGGCGGAGCTCCGGGAGCGTGACTAAATTTTAGAAAACCCGGTCTACAAGATCAGTACTTCGCTAATTTCATGACAATCCAGAAAACCAGAATTATGTGAGTTTATAGAAAGATCTATATACTTTGCGGGCTCGCCAATATGCCTTATACTGGAAAACAAGCCCGCAATGAAGAAAGACATTTAAAAGCTCATGAATATTCCGCTCTTGTTGTCAACACGTTAAATCAGTATATTTCGATCCCAATTCAAGGGAAATTAAAACAAAAGA
>CAIKOD010000018.1 GCA_903828975.1 uncultured Methanomicrobiales archaeon
AAAAGATGCTTTTAGAACTGGAAAAGATCAAGAAGTATCAACTTGAGAATGGAGAAATTATGGTTTCTGAGGTTACAAAGAAAAACCGGACGATTTTAGAGGCCTTCAATTTATGCGCCTAATATCTTGGGAGGTCAGGTTACATGATAACTGAGGGTTTTTCCTGAAAGAGGGTGATTAAAATCTACAATTACTCGCCCACCGATGACATCTATGACAACCCCTTCTCCGAGTTCCTCGACTTTAACCGTCATTCCCTTTACGGGTTTCTCCTTGAACTTATTTTTCGGGAACGATTCAACATGTTTGGGGTCATGAAGACCAAACCCCTTCTCGGGAGAGATCTCGAGATCTCCTTCGAAACCTTCATCTTTTCCGATAAGTGCTTCATCGAGGCCGAGAATTACATGGTGACTTCCGGCCCGGATCACGATCGGGCCGTATAACGCCTGGGGGTCATGAATTCCGGCGGTCTTAGCTTCCTCTTCGTCAGTGGTATCAAAAATTCTTCCATTCACGCCACCGCTATAGCTCAGTTTAACAAAATCTCCTTCCTGTATTGCCATCGTTATCACTTGGTATATAACGTCGAGGCGATGATAGATAAACCTGTGTCACTTGTATGCTTGAAATTGAACTGAAAGTCCATGTAGCTGATCTCGCGCCGGTCCGTGAACGCCTGTTGGCTATTGGCGCCCATATGACAGAAAAAACCGGGGAACACGATATTTACTACAATGCCCCGCACCGGGATTTTGCCATTACTGACGAGGCCCTCAGGGTCCGGTACAGCAGTGGCAGGACCACAATCACCTATAAGGGCGCCAGGCGCAGGGACCTGGCATTCAAGGCCCGTGAAGAACTGAATGTTACCGTAGATGGGGGCCCGGAATTCGAACAGATGCTCGAGCGTATCGGTTTTCGTAAAACAGCTATTGTCGACAAAGTCCGTGAGTATTATTCATTCGGACATGCCTCAATCGCCCTTGATGAAGTCCGGGGCTTGGGATCTTTTGTTGAGATTGAGGTAATAAGGTCGGAGTCCGATGTATCGGATACCAGTATTATTGAGAATATTGCAGAAAAGATCGGTGTCAGGGGAGAACAGATTCTCGCCTCATACCTTGAACTTATCCTCGCTAAACAGTGAGGAGCTCGATCTTTATGTCTTTTGCTTCATTGCCGAAATGGATCATGGCACAGTTACCTGTTGATGCCATGCCCGGGTTTACCACTTTAGTACCTTCGACTTCAATTATGCCACGCTGCTCATGGATATGGGCACAACATACGAGGTCGAAAGATTTCATGTGGCGCTGGATACTGGCACTGCCTACATGCTCCCCGTTAATTACATCAAGACTACCATACGGTGGTGCATGGGTTAACAGGACATTATGAACAGTCCGTTCCATTTTCGGCATGATTTCATTCAAGATATTGTCAATCTGTTTGTCCGTCATTTCGAACGGCGTATTGAACGGGGTCGGATTAGAGCCACCAATTCCTGCGATTGAGATCTTCCCCAGGTTGATCTGAGACGCATGAAGGCAGACACTGTCGGAGTGTTCAAGGACATCTAATATCTCTTTTGGGTCACAATTGCCCGGTACCACAAAACAGGGTACGTCTATCCGGGACATCAGGGGTTCAACGGAATCTGCGGGTCCCATATCGGTGAGGTCGCCGGCAATAAATACTGCATCGGCCCCGAGATCCAAAAATGAATCAATTTTACCAAATTGACCATGCAGATCTGCTAACAATAGCACATCCATCATGTAATATCATTCGAAGGGGTTGTAAAAAACCTTATCTCATGATCACACCAGGAACCCGTTACTTTTCGCCGGAGTGCCAGCTTCCCGAGGACCTTCTGGACCTCACTTATAATAGGACGTGGTAATGCACCTGATAGCGCTGTCCCGGGTAACGGGAGGAACTGGTGGACATGAATCAGCCCGTATTTCGAAATCCACCTGATAAGATCAAGACTTTTCAGCTGGTCTTCTTCGTCTTCACCCGGAAGACCAAGGATAAAATCGACAACAGGGGTTATGCCGTATTCATGGCATAATTCAACAGCCGAGACCACCTCGGATACAGAATGCCCGCGGTGAAGCTGTTTGAGGACCCGGTCACTACCAGACTGCGCGCCAAAATGCAGTTTCGTGTTCATGCAATGGTCTCTGACAATATCCAGTGCCTCGCGGCAGATAAATTCAGGGCGGACTTCACTTGGAAATGTACCAAAGTAGATATTAGATTCTATATTACTGAGCAATTTCCTGATTTTTTCGAATCTCGGGGACCTGCCGTCAGAACCATAGGCAAATGCATTGGGTGTAACAAATCGGGCATCCCTGACCCTGTTAGCGTATTCGACAATTGAATCAATACTCCGGTGCCTCATTGATCCGCCAAAGAGCGAGGGAGTCTGGCAATATCCACAATGAAACGGACATCCCCGTGAACACTCAATATATCCTTTCACCTCCCGAAAGGGAGGATATGCGTCAAGGAAGACGTTGGAATCCGGAGGAATGAAGGCCTCCGATGTTGCAACCCCAGGGGGAATAGGCGTTTTTTCGGGTTCCATAATATGGTGAAGTAATGCTGGCAGGCTGTGTTCACCTTCACCAACGACGACATAGTCTGCATAGAGCGACACCTCACGGTAACACGCGGATGAATAGGGACCGCCCGCGATGGTGATACACTCCGCTCCCCTTATCTCGTTTTCATATTTTCTGGCTGTCACAGAATTGAGGCTATAACAGGTAATATCAGCCGAAGGAGCGCGGACAGGGTAAAGGAGAATCCCATGGAGACTGCATGCCGCCCTGAGTGCTGCATAAGAATTTTCGGCAGCAGCTATATCCCTCCAGCAGGTCTTCATCAGCCTCTTTCCATTCTTTCCTATTAGTAATCTATTCATCCAGGCACAGATAAAAAAATCGAATGCATCAGGCAGCTATTGATACACCCCCCGGAAGATAAACTGAGCATTACCCCCCCGCTGCATTGTTCATTGCCAGCCACGTAGTACCATTCTCCACCTAGTCCTGCATATAAAAATTTTCATGTACTGATGAAATGTTTATTCGATTCATAACAAAATTTAAATTTTATGGATTTCTCTACCATCCGGGAGAGATATATGGAGATATGTCCTATCCACGCGTCCGGTACGGAACAAGCTGGTCAATAATCTTGTAGGTCTTTCCGTCCTTCATAATAACGGATACTTCAACACGATCTGTTCCCTTCGTCCCCTGCAGGGTAACTGTCGCCCCTTTTTCCGGTTGTAACCTCCTTGTTTCGGAAGTCCCATCGCTCCGTGTAAGGACCACATCGCCGTAACTGACCTGTAACTGTCCATTACCGCCTCCAAATACGACATCGACCGTAGAATAGACAGAATCTTTCTGCATTACCTGGATATCAACAGAGGTGGTTACAGGGAGCGTGACAACAGGGCCGGTTACCAGAGTTCCGGCCGGGTTCTGCCCCGGTACGGTAGGAGGTACAGGTACGTTCGTGCAACCCGCTAAAAGGATCGCCATAAGAGCCAGAATACTAATGCAAACCCATTGTTTCATAAAAATGGATTCTGCCAGGTACTACTTCATTCTTTTGAAGTTATCCGGGGCTGTTTTCCTCGTACATCAGTTCACCGGTATCCCCGTTTACAGTCACCCGTATGCCGGATTTCAGCTGCGTAACGGGGACTCCTATTCTGTCGATCATCGGTATACCCCCCATAATTGCCCCAACCACAATAATCGGCTCGGCTTCAGTATTCACTATCGCCGCAGGAGCATGTCCGTTTTTCGAAAGGGCATATAATACATATGATCCGACCGTGGACCCTTTCCCATGGTCAAATGCGATCACCATGCCTGAGATATTCTTGCCCTCTAATGGATGCCCTTTTTCCACAACCACTCCTGTATCAGGATTTACACCTGACAGGAACGAAATCGGCTCCGGGCTAACCAGAAGTTCCCCGGATGCACACCCTTTTGCAATCCCCCTGCCTCGAAATATCACAATCGCACCTGATATATGTATGAAAATTGAGATATATTAGTAACATGGAAGAGACCGTCATTAATAATCCCTTAAACGAAGGGGAGCTGAAATTAAAACTCAGGCTCCAGGATATTGAGGCACAACTTCTGGAAGTCAAAATAAAAAATGACGAACTCTTACGGGATAACACCCAGCTGAAACGCGAAAATGCCCAGCTCAAGCGGATGCCGTTGTTCATCGCTGTCGTGGTGGACATACTCGAGAATGGAGAGATCTATTTACGACAGCAGGGTAACAACCAGGAATACCTGACACATGTAAGTACAGAAATTGGGAAGGAATTAAAGCCTGGAACGAAAGTGGCAGTTAACAACGCCCTTTCCATCGTAAAAATCGTAGGTAGTGTTTTTGATTCGCGTGTCCGTGTAATGGAACTCGAAGAGTCCCCGAATGTTACGTTCAAACAAATAGGCGGACTTTTAAAAGAAATCGAAGAGGTTAGGGAATCTGTAGAGTACCCTCTGACCAAGCCGGAAATCTTTGAGCGGCTTGGTGTAGAACCTCCAAAGGGCATTCTATTATACGGACCTCCGGGAACGGGAAAGACGTTGATAGCGAAGGCTGTGGCCCACCAGGCCAAGGCCACGTTCATCAGGATGTCAGGGAGTGAACTTGTCCATAAATACATTGGAGAAGGAGCCCAGCTGGTGCGCGAGTTGTTCATGCTCGCCCGGGAACGGGCACCCTCCATTGTATTTATTGATGAAATAGATGCGGTCGGCAGTACGAGGACAAATGACGGGACTTCAGGAAGCGCCGAAGTGCAGAGAACACTGATGCAGCTCCTTGCCGAGATGGATGGTTTCAACAACCGCGGGGACGTCCGGATAATGGCTGCAACAAACAGGGTTGATATGCTGGACCCGGCGCTTCTCAGGCCCGGAAGGTTTGATCGTGTCATTGAGATCCCACTACCTGACCGGGATTCCAGACTGGAAATCCTTAAAATCCACTCTTCAAAACTCCGTCTGGAGGGTGTTTCACTTGAAGATATCGCGGATCTTACAGAGGACACGACCGGTGCTGAAGTCCAGGCAATTTGCCGGGAAGCAGGAATGATTGCGGTCCGTAAAGAAGCAAATAACGTAAATGCAGAAGACTTTCTGGCGGCAGTCCGGAAGGTCAGAAATAAAAGTGCCTTCGATGACCGGATGTATACCTGAGTACCTCATTGAGAAATTTTCATTCCCTTTTCCATATCTCTCTGGTATTCAATGAAATTTCTGGATTCATCGGTTGTAAACCACCCCGTTTTCCAGGTGTATGGTATTCAGACTGCCGGTACAGCACAGTATTTTATTATTGCAAACTGATTATTCTCCTGGAATAGCTCGAATGAACATATTCTTCCTCCAGCGTGAAGGGATCAACCTTTATCATACACTCTCTGCCTCTGAGACCTCCCGGAACACCTTACGGTTTTATCACCCGAAAGAATGGCCTGGAGGGGTTATCATCCCTATTGAATCGTTGGTTAGCGGCCTGTCAATTGCCGGAGAACTGCGCTGGTATGTGCGCCGCTACATGCAGGACGTCCTGTTTGAATTCCCTGGAGGAAATTACTGTTCCCTGGCCTTTGCAAAGCAGATCTATTATGACCGGGAGATCAAACCCGAAGAGGACTGGCCATTCCGCCGCCTATATGTGATCCGTAACGGGCACCTGATCTCAGCAGAACCTATCATGCAGGGGGTTACTGGCAGGGAGGCACCAGTCTTTTCCCCTGCCATTACACGTTTTGTAGTATGGAGCACAGAACAGGAATATCTCGGACCCAGAAAATCGGCCCTTCACTGCGATGAGAACGAGGTGGAGGCATCTGAATGATGCGGAGGGAGGATTATGAGCAGTACATTTTCAGCTGAACCAATGAAATCCAGAAGTTCTTTACAACCAGAACCCCGCAATAAACGGCGGCGATTGTAATATGCTAACATTTGTAGGCCTGGGCTTATACGACCTTGAAGATGTCTCGGCGAAGGGTCTAAAGGCTATCAGGGGTGCCGACCTGGTCTGTCTTGAAGCATATACCTCACTCCTCACCGGGACATCGCCGGAAGAGATGGTGTGTTATTACGGGAAAGACCTGAAGGTCCTGAAAAGGGACGACGTTGAACAGCATCCCGAAGGGTTCCTGTCTGAGGCCCTGAAAAAGAACGTGGTCTTTCTCATTGGAGGTGACCCGATGGTCTCGACCACCCACATCGACCTCCGGCTACGGGCTGCGCATATGGGTGTGAAGACAGAAATTATTCATGGTTCATCAATTGTATCGGCCGTCTGTGGTCTTTCAGGGCTGCAGAATTACAGATTTGGGAAATCCTGCTCACTTCCATTTCCCCATGGTAAATGGTGCCCGACAACACCGGCTCAGGTGATTCGGAAAAATCTGGATGATAACCTGCACACCATCGTCTATCTGGATATCCTGGAGAACCGCTATATGACAATCCAGGAAGCGGTAAATCTCCTCGAACGCATGGTTATGGAATCCGGATTTCAAATTTCCTGCTATGTCGGAATAGCCCGGGCGGGTTCACGGGAACCAGTGGTAAGAGCAGGTGGTGCAGATATCATGAGGACAATGGATTTCGGCGGACCACTTCATATCCTGGTAATCCCTGCAGATCTCCATGATATGGAGCGTGAATATCTGGAGGTTTTTGCAGGTTATGGAACTCAGCACATTTCATAAGGATTTATCAGAGGTCCTGGAACAATCGGATCTCCTGGCTCCACGGGGAAGCCTGCTTGCACTCGCAGGTAGTGAGATCCTCGGGATGGCCCAATGCTACCTGGCTGACGGGGGTCAGTTTGTGAGGGAAGAGGACCCTGTTAACGCGCTTGCAAGTTTTGCATATGCTGCGGGCTGGCTGGACACCGGTCATTACATCGGAATTTTTACATCCGGCCCACTTTGCAGAAACCTTTTATCAGAAGGTACCTCTATTCCTTGCCATTATCATCATCAGCTTATTGAAAAAGCCTGCCGGTACGGGCGACTTCTCGATGGTGCCATTACATCATCAAAACCAGGTTCTGAAACAGGTATCCACTGGTATGATGGAGGTGAGCGGGTTATTGCCGTGGCGACGGCCTATCTGATCGGGGGTAGAATGTTTTTGGAGATGGAACGGTACGAGAATGCACTTGCCTGTTTCAGTTATGGGCATGGGTGGCTCGATGCCGCACTCAGGGGGGGTCTTATCAGGATTATTGGAAACCGGGACCTTTTTGCGATCTGAATTGTAAGACATATGATCTGACGCGAACTCTTATCATCAATCAGATTGATGAATCCTCACATGGATCTGATTCCCTGTAGTGTCAGGGGGGTTTTTGTCGCTGTAACACAAGCGGGTACTTCACCTGCAGTAATTCTTGATGTGGCGTGTGACACCTGCCTCCCGATATATATCGGGCTTTGGGAAGCAATTTCCATTAATACTGCCTTACATAATGAAATTACTCCACGACCCCTGACCCATGACCTTTTTCTTGAGTTCCTAAACCGTTACCAGGTCACACTCAGGGCCCTTCACATCGACTCTCTCGAGGAGGGAGTATATTATGCAAATCTTATGCTCTACAGGGACAATCACGAGGAAATGATAGACTGTCGCCCGAGTGACGGGATTGCCATCGCAGTACGATGTAAGTCAGATATATTCATTGAACGTGCGGTGGCAGAATCATCAGGGTTATATACCACAGATCTCCCCCCGTTTATTGGGTTGCAGGCATACCTCTATGGATGAATATCAGGGAAATAACCTGAATTCCGGGCTTTGTTGAAGCCCTGCATAGTTGGAAAAAAGAAGGAAAAATATGTAGACAGGAGAGGGTTTCACCCCCTCCATGTCTCACCCCCGATATGATATCCTTTAGGAATGGTCCAACTGCAGAATCCCTAAAAAATTCAGAGATTTAAAGACCATTCCCTATCCTAACCAGGATCACCAGAGCGGCGGTGCGGAACCTCGGGAGCGTGGGTAAATTTGGGGATACCCTGATCTCCAGGATAGATTTGAGATCTGGTCAACAGAGCCGAATTTTGAACAATAATTTGCATATTTTAGTACTGCAGGTTGATAAAAAATCGATATATTTCTACCCTGTCTTTGAAAATTGTTATCTTTAAAAAAAATGCGATATCCGGTTTTTACGAAGAACTCTAATGCCTGCGTTTTTTCAACTCGGTCATAAGATCGGAGATATCAATTCCGGCAACCCGAAGTGCAATAAGAAGGTGGAACTGCAGGTCTGCAGCCTCTTCAACCGTACGACCCGGGATACCGTTTTTGATGGCAATAATAAACTCGGTTGTCTCTTCACCCACTTTTTCCAGGACCTTGTCAATACCTTTCGGGTCCGTCACAAGACCGGTCACATATGACCCAGGTTTCGGGTTTACAATTCTATCATCGATTATCCTGAACAGTTCGTCGAGAACTTCCGTCTCACTCATTCTATACACCTTCCGCAAGCACTTCGCATAAATCAGAACCGAAAAAGCGTTTCAGAAGTACACGCCCTTTCTCGATATTGCATCCTCCTTTACCAATAGCAATACCAAGATCATTTTTATTTTTTAGAAATATGTCAACCTGTAATTCGCCGTTCTTTTTCTGGATATGATCAATTTCAGCAGGCCTGAAAATATTCGCTATGAATTCATCCATCGAATCGGCGTATTCCACCATCTCAACCCGTTTTCCAAGCACATTCTGCATTCTCCGGATATTTTCACCTTTTTTCCCAATGGCCAGACCCATATCACCAACCTTTACCACATATATTACCCGGCAGAAACGCTCATCAATTACACAATCAAGTGCTGTTGACTTTGTGAGGATCCGTAATTCCTCAATATATCTCCTCTCTTTGAACCCGATATTTCTTTCCATTATTTAAATCCGTGATAAGATACGGCATTCAGCATTAAAAGTGTTATTAACGGTACAATCCTGGAAATTTATCCGGATTCTGTGAGAAAAAACTAAAAAAGAAGTCCCCGATGTACAGGGATAAAGATATTACCAGAACAGATAGCTTTTTTGTGACTAAAAGCAGAGGAGTCAACCCAAAATGGAATATAATAAAAAATCTAACATAACAGGTGATCGAGCATGGGTGCAACGATAGTTGAGAAAATATTTTCGATGAAATGTAAAAAAGAAGTCTGTGCAGGTGATGTAGTCATGGCGCCTGTGGATAACGCCATGATCCACGATATTACGGGACCTCTTGCAATCCGGAAGTTTTATGAAATGGGAGGGAAACAGGTCCACAGTCCCGAAAGGGTCACCATGCTCTTTGATCACCAGATCCCTGCAGATTCTATAGGAGCTGCAGAAAATCACGTGTATATGCGAAATTTTGCAAAAGAACAGGGAATTTATAATTATGATCTCAGGGAGGGTGTATGCCACCAGGTGACGATGGAGATGGGAAAAGCAGCACCGGGTGAGATCGTTGTAGGTGCAGATTCCCACACCTGTATGTATGGAGCCGGAGGTGCCTTTGCAACAGGTATCGGCTCCACGGACATGGGCTTTGCCCTGAAATTCGGAGCTTTATATTTCCGTGTACCGGAAACTATCAGGGTAACTGCGAATGGTTCTTTCCAGAAAAGAGTAGGGCCAAAAGACCTGATCCTCTCTGTGGCAGCGGATATCGGTGCCGACGGGGCCACGTACAAGGCGATTGAGTTCACCGGGAACACAATGAAGGCCATGAACATGTCAGGGCGTATGACCTGCTGTAACATGGCAATCGAGATGGGGGCCAAGGCAGGGATAGTACCGCCGGATACCATTACCTGGGACTATATCAGCAGGTTACGAAATATAGTACCTTTTCCACTGGAAAGCGATAATAATGCCTCTTTCATCGGGGAACGTACCTATAATGTGACAAATCTTTCACCACAGGTCGCAGAACCACATAATGTCGACCTGGGAGTCGATGTGGCAAAAGTTGCCGGGACAACCATTGACCAGGTATTTATCGGCTCGTGCACGAACGGGCGGTTTGAAGACTTTGTAGAGGTTGCTGAAGTGCTTGGAAACCGGAATTTCTCTGATAATGTCAGGGTCATCATCATACCTGCATCACGGCAAGAATATTTAAAGACGCTGCGTGCGGGACTGATCGAACGTTTCGTTACAGCGGGGGCACTTGTTGAAGCTCCCTGCTGCGGACCTTGCATGGGGGGTGCATTCGGGCTCCTGGCCCCGGGGGAGGTCTCACTTTCAACATCCAACCGCAATTTTAAGGGTCGCCAGGGGAGTACCGGTGCATCAGTGTACCTTTGCTCCCCTGCCACAGCAGCTGCCAGCGGCATCTATGGTGAAATAACTGATCCAAGGGAGGTGGAATGATGCGGGTATGGAAATTTGGAGATAATATTGATACTGATGCAATAATACCCGGAAGGTTCCTTACAATTTACGACCCCCGTGAACTTGCAAAACATGCATTTGAAGGGATAAGGGACGAGTTTTCCAGTGAAGTGAAAACTGGGGATATCATTGTTGCGGGTAAGAATTTTGGATGCGGGTCATCCCGTGAGCATGCACCGATTGCATTGAAAGGAGCAGGGATCACCATGGTGATTGCCGAATCATTTGCGCGGATTTTTTACCGGAATGCGATAAACGTCGGGCTACTTCCGGTAGTCTGTGATGAAGCGGGTTCCATTATCGAAGGGAATAGTGTAATGGTTGATTTAACAGGGGGTTATCTCATTGTTGAGGGGGAGAAGCTGCCCATAGAGCCTATTCCTGATTTCCTGATGAGAATTATAAACTCTGGTGGTCTTGTGGAATATGCCCGTGAATTTGAGGAGGTGCCGGTATGTATCGCATCGCATCAATAGGTGGGGACGGTATAGGACCCGAAATTATTCTTGAAGGAAAAAAAGTCCTGGACGCAGCCGGCGAGCGGTTTAACTTTGATGTACAGTGGACTGACTTCGATATCGGTGCTGACCGGTACCTTAAAACAGGGACACTCCTCACCGAGACTGATTTAAAAGAATTGTCAGCCTTTCCGGCCATTTATTTCGGAGCTATCGGGGACGAGCGGGTCAAACCGGGAATCCTGGAGAAAGGAATCCTTTTAAGCCTCCGCTTTTACTTCGATCAATATATTAATCTACGGCCAATCCGCCTGCTGGAAGGTGTGACAACCCCACTTGCCGGAAAGCGACCGGAAGATATTGACTTTATCGTAGTGAGAGAAAACACCGAAGACTTCTACGTGGGAATTGGCTCCCGGTTTAAAAAACAACAGAAAATTGAGCTATTAATCAACCGTGAACTCTATAACGTAAAATTCGGTCTCGATGTAGAGAGTGATGCTGAGGAGATAGCCTACCAGATTGGGGTTATTACCCGGGAGGGTGCCCGTCGTGTGATTGATTACTCCTTTGACCTTGCAGAGAGACGGAAGAAGAAATTAACTTCAGTAGACAAGGCAAATGTGCTGTCTGATATATACGGCCTCTGGAGGGACGTCTTAATCGAGCGGGCATCCGGACACCCCGGGGTTACGACAGAGTTCAATTTTGTCGATGCCATCACGATGTGGTTCGTAAAGAACCCGGAATGGTTTGATGTTGTTGTCACCCCGAACATGTTTGGTGATATCATCACTGATCTCGGTGCAATGATACAGGGAGGTCTCGGCCTTGCACCGGGCGGTAACATAAATCCCGAAGGAACCTCGATGTTTGAACCTATTCACGGGTCTGCTCCAAAGTACAAGGGATTGGGGGTTGCGAACCCGATGGCCACCATCTGGGCGGGCTCCATGCTCCTCGACCATATCGGAGAACATGAAGCAGCTGCTGCAATTGTCAGCGCAATAGAGAAATGTATCCTTTCAGGAGATGTAACAAAAGATATGGGGGGAATCTTGGGGACCTCCGGAGTCGGTGATGCTATTGCAGAGATTATCATAAAGGCCTGATTTCTCACTCATTTTTATATCATATCATGTAATATTCCCGGATTATGTCGCAGGTACCGGAATTGTCTGCTGACCCTGTGCGATTCTTCGTCCACTGAGGTCCCATGGAGTAACGGGCTCCGGAATCTCGCCAACCGATGCAAACACGCCCCGCCGTGATAATGCTGAAACCAGGGAATCCAGAGCGATAGTATATCTTCCCCCTTCGACAAGTTCAATATTCAATGCCTTTCCCGACCGGGAGATACGGGCAAGCCCTGCGATACCACCCAGGTACTGCTGCCAGTTCTGGAACACCCGCTCAACCCGTGCCGGGTTGCGCCCATACAGTGCTTCTTTCAATTCGTCGATTCTGATACCATACTTTGTACCGTGGATATTCAACTCAGCGATCTGTTTTGGCATTCCCTCGTCATCAAGTGCTGCATAGCCGTTCTGCTGGAAGTATCCCGCTTTTGAAATCATGGTCATTTCATCTGCCAAAGATCCACTCTTACTATTGCGATATATAAAGTCTCGATATGCGCGGGGTGAAAGTGATTAAGAAACACCGAAAAGAAAACAGGTAATAAGAAACCGCCTGTTTGGGACTATTTCACGAGTTTTCGATGCTGGTAGTCCATACAGGCGTTCAGAATGTCCTCCATGAACGACAGCTCCCCTTCTGTACCGGCGAGTGGTTTGGATGAAAGCCTGAACTCACCACGGATTGGAGGGGTAAGTCCGATAAATGCTGCATCTCCTGCAACGGAGCGTTCAAAGGAGGACCCGATGACCAGGTCTGGAGCAAGCTCACGGATCACTGACTCGATTATAGCCAGGGAAGTAACTTTTATAGCCGGGGTACATGAGATCAGGGGTTCATTTCGTACCCCACAGTATACAATATCGGCATCAAGGTACTGCTGCAATATGGCCGCTGCAAATCCGGAATAAGAACATGTCGAGAAAATGGCTGCCGTGGGAGGATCAAATCGTTTCAGGTACTTATCTGCTGCTTTGGTAATCCGTTCTTCGACCATGAGGAGCTCGTTTTCAATTCCACGGGTCTCTGCCTTACAAAACCTGTCTGCAATGGAGTATGCTGTTGTTTTTATTGCTGAAAGGCCCAGGAATGAACCCAGCTCTTGCCCGTACCCTGTAGAAAGGTCCGGATTTACCGTTACTGAAAGGCCTGCCGTAGAACTGAGTGACTCGTATGAATCATGGCAGAATATTGTACCAACAGGGACCCCCATCAGTTGTAGCAGGCGTTCTGCTTCCCGCTGGTTGCCACGGGCGAACGGGTCGATAAGGTTTATCCCTTCAATATTCACCCTGTCGGTCCCCTGTCCCATGCAAACAGGAAGGTCCTTCACTGCACTTAGATAGCCGGATTCGAATTCCCCGGTAAATCCAGGGCTGTCAATAAAGATTATGTTATAATCTGACAGGATATCCCTGATATCCTCACCAAGAATGGAGGGGACACACGAATTGACCACTGCTACTTTTTTGTAGGTCCGGGAAAGGTCCTTCACTACTTCTACAAGACGTTCACTAGTACCGAAGATAACTTCCTGCTCGACCAGGAAGGTGCTGTGGAGATCATGATGCAACAACGTGGCCGGGTAAAAATAACAACCACTTGAGCCGTGAATTACGACGGCTATGCCTGAAAACCCCGACAATGCCGTGACAGCCCCGGTCAGCGCACATGGCCATACAGGGTTTAAGCAGCCCGGCATGTAAGAGTCCTCCTCCAAAGATGGAGCATCCTTTTTATCCCACTTGTCCCGACAGGAAAAGGGTAAGGCACCGGCAATACGGTCCCGTCAGGTGATTCCCTGAGTCCGATTGCCCGGGAGATCTCCTTAATCAGCGGGTATTCAGGGTTCTCTGCAGGAATAGTTAGTCGTACCAGGGCTTCACGGAGGTCTGAAAATCCTTCAAATATCTCCTCTTGATGTTCTTTTTCACTATCAAACGCTTCATCTGGTGATAATCCTGACCGGACGGCGACATTCCTGACAAAAGACAGCGTCCCGCTGATACCGAGAGGAAATGAACTGATATAGGGGGTCCCGAACATGGACTGCAGGTGATCACCAACCCCAGACAGTGCAGGTTCTCTTAAAATATTCAACGATGCAAGAGGAAGACGATTAATATCGGAGCGGGTGATATTATGGGCAAAACGGAGATTTATGGTAAGGTCAAGCAGGGAAACCAGGCGCTTAACCTCCAGAAAATTTTGTTCCACCTCGTATTCGAGGTTTTTCTCTCCGATCAGATTAACAGAGCCCCGAACCTGCTGATTACAGCTAGGAGTGGGGTGCACCGGAAGGGCAAGATTTGAAACTGCTATGAGGGCACTGGAAAAACCTTTTTCAAAATCTCCTCCTATAAAGCCCCCGGTAGGTACCATGCAGACCGGAACTCCCGCATTCTGTGTGACGGTCAGAACATCGTCTCCAATAGTCTCGGTGATACATGTCGAGAGTACGAATATTATTCCAGGATCACCAGAAGACACTTCCATGATCGCCCTCATAAGCGCTTCCTCACCTCCGAATATCACATCATGTTCAGACACACCAGAAGACATGACTTTAGGAATGATATGGCAGTCATTATCGAGGATGGTCGCATGAAGCAGCGAAAAATTATGATGCGCACAACCCGCAGGACCATGAATTATCGTAACTGAATCATTTATCCCGGTAGTGACTGAAAGCGCCCCGGTAAGGGTGCACCCACCAGTCCTAGATATACTCAAAGGCAAGGGATTCAAGCTCATCGGTATCCAGCGGGTTGGGAATTGTAAACAGTTCATTCGTCGCAACAATCCCTGCAAGTGACCGGTATACCCCTGCCTGTGGAGACTCAGGGGCATATTCAATCACTGTTTTTTTATGAAGTTCCGCCAGCTGGACTGTCCTGTCACGGGGAATGAAATGGATAAGCCGGCTGTTGATCCGTTTCGAAAATTCGAGTACGAGTTCCTCTTCGTTTTCCATGTTTTTTGAATTGCAGATAACACCTGCAAGGCGGCACCGGTTCTTCGCCCTCATGGACAGACGTTGAATAGCCTTGCAGATATTATTTGCCGCGTATAATGACATCAGTTCCCCGGAAGTGACAAGGTAGACCTCCTGCGCATACCCTTCACGCATCGGCATGGCAAACCCACCGCATACCACGTCTCCGAGGACATCATAAACTATGATATCACCTTTCAACGCGCCCAGGCGTTCAAGGATCTGGAAGGTTGCAATAATTCCACGTCCGGCACACCCGACACCTGGTTCAGGTCCACCTGCCTCAACGCACCGCACCCCCCGGTACCCCGTGAACATAATATCTTCAAGCCGGACGTCCGCATCGCCTTCTTTCCTGACATGGTCCATTACGGTAGGGATGAACCTGCCCTGCATCAGCATTCGTGTACTGTCACGCTTGGGATCACACCCAATCTGGAGAATATCGAGCCCCTTCTCTGCCAGTGCTGCTGACAGGTTGGCCGACGTGGTGGACTTGCCAATACCACCCTTTCCATACAGGGCGATCTGCTTCATTGGGATAACAGGTTGGACTGTTAGGTTATTCAATTTTCTGATGTTAAAGTAAAAAGAGTTGCTTTTCTGTATTACTGCGCTGGAACAATGTCTGCTAATAGTCAGGAAAGAAAAAAAAATTCATTCAGCACTTCATTTAAGCAATAATCTGCATATATAACACATTTCTGCAGTGGACTTTTCCAGGTTGGCCGCCCCAGGATTAATCATCACCATCACCTTCCTGGGTATCTTTGACACCCATCGGGTTCAGCAGGGCAGAGACGGGGAAACATCCTGATATAACTTCTATGACATGATTAAAAAAACAGGGGTATATCTGGTAGATGTGGATTGTTGCTACCGGTAATCATGGTGGTAGCAGGCCGATTTCTTTGTGTTTCCGGGCAATATCATCTGCAAGACGGTCGAGGCCCCTAGTACTGGCTTCTCTAGGCAATCCCTGTACAAGCACAGGTTCGAGCAGCTCGGGTTTGATGTGGGTCATCATGGCTTTCAATACATCGGTTGTCTTACCACCCCAGCCATAGGAGCCTATTATCGATGCAAATTTTACTTTTGGGTGGAGCATATTCGCAAGGTAGGTTGCATAGACAATCTGCGGGTGCGGACCGAACAGAACTGTCGGGGTAGCGATTACCACCGTCGCAGCATCCACCAGTGACATTGCAAGGTTGCCCGTATCGGCAACCGTCATATCAAATGGTTTCACCGCAATCCCGCGTTCAATTAATGCAATGGTCAGGTGGTCGACCATCTTTCGTGTACTACCATGCATCGACACATAGGGGATCACAACTTCATTCTTCACCGAATCTGATATCCATTCATTATACGCATTGAGGATAAAGCCTGGGTTATTGTGGACCGGACCATGGCTTGGTGCAATGATCTCAATATCAAGTGCTCCAATTTTCTCCATATGCCCTTTGATGCTTGCCCGGAAGGGCATCATAATCTCTGCATAATACCGCTTTGCAGCAGTATACAGGGTTTTTTCATCTTTCAGGAACAGGTCACTCGTCGCATAATGCATACCGAACAGGTCGCATGAAAAAAGGACCCGGTCTTCCCTGAGATAGGTGAGCATTGTTTCAGGCCAGTGGACCCATGGTGCAATGATAAATTCGAGGGTTTTATTTCCAAGAGAGAGCGTTTCACGGTCTTTAATGGTAATAAACCGGTCTTCCTCCAGATCGAGGTGATGAATCAGCAGGTCCTTACACTTCTCATTTGTCACCACCTTTGATGACGGAAATAACTCGAGGACCATCGGCAGGGATCCCGAATGGTCCTGTTCAGCATGATTAATAATCACATAATCTATCGAATCAACGCCAAGACGGACCAGGTCAGATACCAGTTCCAGCTCCTTTGAGGGATCAACCGTGTCAATAAGTGCAGTCTTCTGACTCCCCCTGATAAGGTATGCATTATAGCTTGTCCCGTCAGGTAGCGGGATAAGCGCATCAAAAAGTCGTCGATCAAAATCGAGCGCTGCAATTGAGTAACAGCCCGGGGTTACAGTTCTGAAAACCATTATTTCACTTCCCGTTTACAGTATGGTAAATTTTTCTTTTGGGGATCCACTTGACCGCGCAATGGCGGGTATCGGTAAGTGATGTAAACGCTGTACCGGGGCTTATCCATGCATCCGGATCTCCCTCTGCGGGATCATGGGGATGTCCGCATACCTGACAAACATAATTTTCAATCATAATTCCGAATCTCCTGTATAGTTAAAGACTCATCCAACGACTATGAAACCATACGTCATGCTCGTAATAAAATAGTTTCTATATGGAGGTCATTTCAACCAATACCAGGACAATAAACCCCGCATTCAAATTTTCAGCCTTTCATTTCTACAAGCTTGTTAAGGATTGGATGAAACAGGACTGCCAGCATCGGATGTACCCGGTTTTCTAACATTAGTAGTTCACTAAAATTCCTCCCTGGGCCAACGTGGTAGCGTTCAATCTACACATCCTAAAATCAAATTGGATACCGTAAAATATCTATTTCGGAAATTCCTTTTAGACATTTTCGAATACCCTCCCAGATAAGAATCCGGAACAGGTTAAATCTGAACAGGTCGGGATCAATTTTTCGTGGTCCGCGCTTGAGAGGAGCAAAACAGAACCATTGGAGAGCTATCCAAGCATTCTCCATAAGGAATGAGATAATAGCAAATAAGAATCGGAGAGACGTATAACATCTTCGAAAGGACGGTGAGACGATGGGTAAAGACCCATAACCAGGACCCGGAGAATAGATTACACCCAAAGAAGACCGGGCCAAAAAGGTCTCCGCGTACAATATCCCGGTGTTGGAACGATGAATAATCCGACTCAAAGAGAAATATCCTGCATGGGGAGCCCGTCGTATCAAGCACTAGTTTGCTCTACCCTGCTCATGGTGAACCGTTCACCGGGTCCTCAAATGGCATGGACTTCTCATTGGTGTTAAGGCAAAACCCCAACCAGCGGGTAAGCGATTTCAACGTCGGCACGTTGACAGTATGTGGCAGGGTTATACTTTTCAGTTTCGTATCCGGGGCGTCGGCAAGGTCTATGTCACCGGTTTTATTGATGACTGCTCACGATATCGAGTGAATAGCAAGGTCTATCTACGCAAAGATGCTGCATCAGCGGTCAATGCTCTCCGCTGGGCTCTCCGCGCCGGACGGATCCCTCGTGAAATTTTTCTCGATAATGGGCACAAGACTCTCTTACCAGGAGCTTATCGCCCTCAAGGAATTCCACTCGTTAAGCCACTTCAATCGGGAACTCTGGAACTTCGACCACCGGTACAACAACTGGCGGAAGCAGGAGATCCTAGGTGGGATGATTCCAGCCTCAGTTTATCACAACGAAATCAATTTCAACAAAAACCGAAAATATATTTCAAGCGGACAAAAACACTGTCAACAAAACGGACATTGATTCTGGCTCTCTACACTTATAATCTTCCTATTTTCGTCTTCTCTGACGCCACATATAAGCAAAATCGCCTGATTGATATACCGGCACCCACATCTTACCTTCAGATATGTCGCATCCACAATCAAATAAATAATCGGCTCTTCAATGGATTTCCGCAACAACTCATGAACCTCTTCATCAAGTTCTTGAGCCATTCTTGAGACTGTATCAGCAGAAGTCCCTTCAATTCCCAATTGGTTCATTATTGATTGAATCCTTCTGGTGGAAACTCCTTGGTTATATAACTCAAGCATTGCATAGCTCACCGAACGTTCAACCCGGCTATATTTTTCAAAAACTTTTGTTTCAAATGTTATATTTCGAAAATCCGGTTTTGATAAGGTTATTTCTCCCAATCTTGTCTTCAATGTTCGTGGTTTTGTGCCGTTTAGGTATCCCGTTCAACCCGGGGATCGTTGATATCGCCCTGCACCTACCTGCAGTTCAGCTTCATACTCCATTACTAGTGCACGAGGCCATCTAAATTTGAGGGTAAAGCCTTTTCAATTTTATTCGTGCATCTGATGTCATGAATTGCCAATCCACAGACTTTTAATTTTCATTACGATTTTGTTCCCATTTTTTAGTCTCATTTCTCAAAGT
>CAIKOD010000019.1 GCA_903828975.1 uncultured Methanomicrobiales archaeon
ACTTTGAGAAATGAGACTAAAAAATGGGAACAAAATCGTAATGAAAATCAAAAGTCTGTGGATTGGCAATTCATGACATCAGATGCACGAATAAAATTGAAAAGGCTTTACCCTCAAATTTAGATGGCCTCGTGCACTAGTTCCGGGTTTCCGGGGCTGATCTGCAGAAGGTGGAGGCAGGCCATGAGTGGGGGAGGTGAAGGTCCGCACACAATGGCAGGCGTCTGCGGTCTATATTTTTCAGGCACCGAAAGGCGTTTGCAGGGCAATGGCGAAGGAAAAACGGTTCCCGTAGAATTTCTTTTCAATACACCCGGCAGCACCGGTGAGCTTCCGGACTGTAACCCGGGTCTGGAAATGGGGGTCCCGTATTGTCTCTTCGATTACCAGGAATCCTCGGGCTGATCAGAATAATCCGCCGGTATCAAAAATCTGGTTGATATCGGTGATGCCCAGCGGGCGAAGCTGGTCCATCAGGGCCGCCATCACCATCGCGATGATTATTACGAGCGCGATAACGATCACAATTATAGCAAGCACAATGAACAGGACCATATGGAGCATCCGGGTTTCACGGAACGGGACCTCCCCGGTGTTCATCTTTCCCGACATGTTATACGCATCGTACATTGCATAGAGCCAGATGACAAGGCCGGGGACTATGAAAAGGACCAGTCCAATAATGGTAAAAAGAAAGATGGCAAACCCTTTTCCTGTTTCGCCATTGTATACCTGCCCGAGACCGGGAAGACATGTTGAGCAGAACCCCGCGGTCATCTGGTTCTTCTGCGGCCGTGGCTGTGCGGGATACCCCGGGTACCCGGTAGGGGTGCTCCCGTCCATCCGGGCACCGCATCCGCTGCAGAACCGCGGGGACTCCTCGTTTGATACCTTACCACAGTGCGGACAGACCTCGTGCATGCCAGGTACTCTTCTGGGAGATTTTGGCCCCATGCATGATAAATCAGACCCGTCCTGGGGGTGACTTGACCTGCGTTGTGGTATGCCCGAAGGCGGTCAAGAGTACGGCTGTCCAGCGTGCGGAGTGCTCGTTGCACCTTACAAACACGCCTCTTATGTGTGGGGAAAATCCATTGGATAGTATTATGCAAGGGAATAATGAGGGACCGTACATGAAACAGGCTTTACTGGTTATTGACGTCCAGAACGAGTACTTCACCGGAAAACTCCCGGTGACGTATCCGCAGGGAAGTCTTGAAAATATCAAAAAAGCCATGGACCGGGCGTATGAGTCCCACATGCCAGTCGCCGTTATCCAGCACACAAGCCCCGCACCGGAGGCGGCCACATTCCGGAAAGGGACTCGCGAATGGGAACTCCATGATGAAATTAAGTCCTGCCCATATGATATCCTGGTTGAAAAGACCCTGCCCGGGAGCTTCACCGGAACCGGCCTTGAGCAGTGGCTGAAAGATCATGACATAACGACCGTGACCATCTCCGGCTACATGACCCAGATGTGCTGCGACACGACGGCACGGCAGGCATTCCACTTGGTTTTGCCGTGAACTTCCTATCCGATGCAACCGGCACCCTGTCGGTGACTAATGCTGCCGGGACGATCAGCGATGCCGATCTCCACCGTGCTATTCTTGTTACCCAGCAGATGGTGTTCTCGCAGGTAATGACGACGGATGAATGGATTGCGGGATTATAGGAGCTTCTATCAGGTTATCCTGTCATCTCCTGACCCGAATGGGAATGAGATGGTCCGGACATTGTTCCCTCATGAGACTACCTCATCCAATGTGTGGTGTTCGCCCGGGACTATTGCAAAAAAAAGGTGATTTGAAAAACAGGGGTGGAATTAAAATCCACTCATCGCCATTGCCAGGCCCGCGAGGACCAGGAAATAAATAATTATTACCACGATCCCGATAACAATGAATGCAATGATATGGGTTGTCTGGTACGGGACGAATGGTACCTGCCCCTCGTTCATCTTTTTCGCTGTCGTGTAGGCATCGTAGATACCATAGACAAGGACGATGAGCCCGGGGATCATGAAGATCATGGAACCAATCAGGGTGCCGAAGAAAATGAGCAGTCCTTTCCCTAAACTCCCGTTATATACCTGCCCGAGCCCGCTGAATAGCAGTGAGGCAACAGCAGCGAGGATGGGATTTTTTTCGCCCTGTCCGGCTGCAGGGGTTCCTGCGGGAGCTGCCTGCACCGGCTGGGTGGGTTTCGGGTCTATTGCTGCCGCTCCGATGGAAGCCCCGCAGTTTTCACAGAACTGGTCCCCAGGTTTCAGACCTGCACCACAATTTTCACAAAAAGCCATACAAATACCTGATTTGATCTCGTGTCAGGATATGATATTAGCGTTTCGGCACAACGGACCCTTCACCGACCGAAATCCGGTGATCACCTGGTAGCGGGACTAAAAAATGTATGATGAACCGTCGTTGACTGAGGGCAGGCATACGATCAGGTAATAATTTCGTCTACTTCTCATCCAGTGGTTTTCCGCAAGCCCTGCAATACCTTGCCCCTGCGGAGTGAGGGGCCCCGCATTCGGTACAGAACCCCGCCTGCCCTGCAGATCCACCAGGTCCCTGTCCAATGGTATGTTCCCGGGATACTACCGGTATACCCGGTGGCATAGACTTTATCGTAGTTTCTGTTGTTACCATCCCGTTACCCATGCTGGCGGAAACAGATTTTTCAGCCAGGATATGCGCAGGATCCGGCTGGTGATGGGCCTTTTCAATATTCTGGTGCAGGATCCACCAGCCAAGTGGCACGATTACAACCATGACTATCACCAGCCCCAGCACCTTGAATACATCGAGAGAGAAGTTAAACAGGCCGTGCATTATCATCGCCCCGGCAAGGCCGAGGAAAATAATTCGTCCCCGTTCAGTTTCAGGACGGAATTTCGCAATACCAAGTGCGAAACCCCAGATACATGAAAATATGACATGACCGGGTACCGAAACCAACCCCCTGAGGATTGCCACCGACAGCCCGCCTTCCATAACATAGAAGATATTTTCAACGGTGGCAAACCCAAGCCCTGCGGCGGCGGCATAGACAATCCCGTCCATAGGTTCGTCAAACTCGCGACTTTTATAGACGAAAAAAAATACCACGCAGAACTTCAGCCCTTCCTCAACAACCGGGGCGACGACGGCAGAAGCAAACAACCCCTGGGGAAATGGCATCTCCAGGAGGATTGCGGGGAATACTGATAGTGCGCCGAGCAGGAACACTTCTGCGACCAGGTACTTCGGTTCCGGTTCGTAACGGTCCTTCCGGTAAATATACCAGATAATAAGGATTGCCGGGGCGATGGCGAGTACCAGGAGCTCTAGCATCTGAACAACGGAGTCTACCTTTCCGGTGATAAGATTCCCGGTGTGGAACTAAAAAAGACCAGCATATAAGTACAGGGTATTCCAAAAACTGCCTCATGGTGATGTGTCCCTATGGCTTTGGGTCAGCGGTTCTGTGAGGAGTGCGGGAAACCCCTGGCTCCTGGTGTGAAGTTTTGCGAGGAGTGCGGCTCTCCCGTCGCAGCAATGGATGCCCCGGGCCAGGCAGCAGCACCAGCTGCTGTGCCGGGGTCCCCTGAAATTCCCCTGGCCGTAATCCCGTTTGCCTACCAGCAACGCGGGATCTTCTCGACAGATCGGTGTACGCTCGTCGTGTACCCTGACCAGGTCGTTATCGCCTATGTCAGCAAGGCTTCGGAAAAAGAGTATGACCAGACCACGACCGAGGTGGAGGCCATGCTGGCGGAAAAGGACCTTGAAGGTAAGAAGTTCTGGGAGCTGGCAGCCGGGGCCGGCTCCGCCCTGTTCAGGCTTGCATGGAGCCCTGCCGATTTCCATGCGGTGGATATGGCACAGGAGCACAAAATGCTCCTGAATAGTTCCATCCCGACCCGTCCCTGGGAACGGTACCTTTCCATGACACCGGGGTCAGTCCTTGCGGAAGACAGCAGGAACAAAGTAATCACGCGGGAGTCAATCTCCTATATTCGCGGTGAAAGTGACCCGTCAACGGATACCGATCAGGTCCTTATCGGTTCGTCTGCCGGTGTAACGAAAATATTTTTTGATTATGGGATCTTTTTCCTTGCCCGCAGAGTCCTGTTATCATTTCTCCTGCCTCCAGCTGCAGGGGAGAAGTTCATCGGGGTTATTCCTTCAGCAAGTGAACCGCAGGTGGATGGGTTCGGTTTCCAGTACACCTGGATCGTCATCGTGACCGACCAGCGGGTCCTGTTCTGCATGGTAGAGGACGATGTTGCGGATGAAATGACCGCATGGATTGAGGCCCGGGAGAAGGAAGTGAAGAAGGCCGGGCGGAAATTGAAGGAGGGGGAACTCGCCGGTCTTCCCGACGCTCCCTGGCAGGAGTTTATGAAGGGGCCGGTTTCATCACTTCTCGAAAATGACGTGAATTTTTTCATCCCCCTTTCTGCAGTTAGCTCGGCAAAGATCGTGCCGGGTGGTCCGCGACAGGGAGATAAGCTCATTTTGGTCCTTTCAGGCCAGCTGTACGATGTTGTGTTTCCCGAAGGGACGGCCGACCACATCCGGGCTGTACTTGGGGCAGTTCTCCCGGGAAGGATAACATGATGCCCGTGACTCCGGGACTACCCCGCATTCGGGGGGACCTCCCGGTATTTTCCCTGCAAAGAATAGAAAAAGCCGGCCCCCTTCCCGGGATGAGATAATATGCACCCGTGGATCCACCGTTTTTTACAGGGGTTCAGTTTCCAGATTGATTACCGGACACTCCGGTACATCGCCGTATGTGCTTTTGCCCTTGTGGGTGCCCTCCTTGGGGCCTACCTCTCCCGGGGAGACGCTGCCTGGATCATCCTCTTCGGGGCAGGATTTTACATTGCCGGTCGCCTGGTTGTCTGGGTGAAATACCGGGATAGGATGTAAACCTGTTCGTTTATTCCATATCCAATCATTAGATTTAAGGATAATTCAGGGGTAATTTCTTTTTCCGAATTAAGGAATGAAAGAAATTCCGGAAAGTTAATCTTCATCGGCTGAGTATTTTCACCTACCTGGTTACGACACGGAGGAGCGTGACTGGTGTGGTATACCGGACTGAATTTTATGCATAAAAATGTCGTTGTTTCTATCAGATCTCCCCAAAAAAGGTACACAATAATTCCGGTTTTTATCCTGATCGGAATAGTTTTCACATTGGTTTTTTTAATTCATCCGGTGAGTGCCCAGGATGACTTTTGTCCGGCCGGCGTAGCCCAAAGTATAACCGGGTATTACTATAGTTGTAAAAATACTCAGGATCCCCAGGCCTGCCGGCAATACAATCAGGCCAGTTATTGTGCAGCAAAATGCTATCCTGCGTGTTATATAAAAGCCCCTTCAGGCTATGACATTTCCGGGGTCTCCTGCAGTTGCGACAGCGGAGGAAGTACTTCATCCAATCCCCCCAAAGAGCCGGAGTTCCCATGGGTAGTCGTCATTGGGGCTATCGGGGCTCTTGGTGTAGCTGCAGTTGCGGGTGCGAAACTGCTCGGTGGTAAAAAATCCACCCCTAGTGAAAAAACAGGGGAAAAGGAGAAGAAGGAGAAAAAGAAGGGGGAATCAGTCACCTACATCCTCCAGCTCAGTGCGGATCATCTGTCAGTTTCGGCTGAACAATCCGCGTCCCTTACTATAACTGTATGGAAGAAAGAGGGTGACAGCCCGCCAACTCCTGAACCCGGTGCGGTTGTCACCGTTATGAACCCTGCAGGCAGCGGGCTATCTGTGACCCCTTCTGCGGGTAACAGTCCTCTCCAGGCAGAGGTTGCCCTTGCAGGAGAGCCGAAAGAACCTACCGCGATCCTGGGTATTACCGCCACTGCCGGGGGAACGACAAAGAAAGCAGAGGTGACCGTTGATGTTTCCAGCAAGACAAGGATCGAGTTCACATGATGGTGAAAATCACGTTGAACCGGGTTAAAACCCCGGAAAAACGGCCTGGCTTTTCTCCGGGGTATAACGGGTATCCGGCCCGACAAACATTTTACGTTCTCTTATCTTCAGAGTGATATACAGAATGACCGTATAAGCTTTGAAACCCCTTTCTTTTGTATAATAATCGTTTAAACTCCCTGAATTTTTTATCCCAGGATTGTTGCAGGAGTGTCCTTTCATGGGAAATGGGAACATTTAATACTGTCTCTCAAGAGGTATTATATACTGGATTCGGATTGAAATATCCTGGTATATTTTCAGGATATGGTGTTCCGGACTTTCTAGTACCTGCCAAATCAAAGGGGATGTTGTCATAATCATGAAACGATGCCTTCTGGTCATCCTGCTATTCTTTGTTACTACCGTAATAATCAGTCCTGTAAGTGCTGCTACCAGTACAGATCCCTGCAATATTCCCGTTATTAAAAACCTGGCTGGTCCTGATGTAATCAATTACGACCGCGATGGCCAGGTGGGAAATACCTACTCCTTCTCGGCGGATGTGCAGGGTGGGACCCCGCCTTATACCTATACCTGGAGGTTCGGGGCCGGGAGCGAGAACATGGTCCAGGGGACAGGACCGCAATTTGCATCTCTCTCTCATAAAATTACGGATAAATGGGTGGTAGTCAGCCTCAGGGTCAGGGACTCGGCAGGTAAATCAGCCGCGTATGAGGACAACGGGGCGAGGGATACCTTCACATTAGGCTGGGAATCGAAGGAGTCGTCATCATCTGCCGGAGGGGGACACATGATAAACGTCCTGGACTCTTCCGCTAATCCTGAAGGTGGTGCGGCGTATATCCATAAGGTCCCGACATATCCCTACAAAACACCCTGTTCTTCCGGGAATGGACCTTCAGCCGGTACATCTTCGACCGCAACCGACGAGTCCGGTATCCCCTGGGTCCCGGTCATAGGCATTGCCGGTGTGGCAATTGCTGCCATTGCACTCGCAAACAGGATCAGGAAGCAGAAACCCGATGATAAAGAGAAAAAAGAAGAGGGACCTGTGGGGTATATCCTCCAGATCTCCCCGACCGATACGATAAAAGTAAGCACACAGGAACCGGGAGCGTTCACCGCGTCTGCCTGGAAGGTCGATGAAAAAGGGACTGCATCCCCTGCGAACAATGCATCAATCACACTCGTACCGACGGCAGGAGTCCAGGGTCTCTCCATTGTTCCCCTTTCTGGAATGGGCTCGGTTGACGTCACGGTATCTCTTGATGAGCCGGCGGGTGTCGACGGGGTAACAATCCAGGTTAATGCCTCCGTGGGCGGGGGCGGGACGTCCACCACCGTTACGGTGAATTTCGAGTCGGAGACCAGTATCGAATTTGAATGAGGTGAGCAATTGTGGGATCTTTCTCAAAACAAATACCCCTGAACAGTGATTCTTCGCTGGGGCCGGTCACAATAGGGTCGAAGATTATGGTGGAAAGGGGAAAAGATCCCCTCCCCCTTGAAGGGGGCAACGTCGAGCTGGTCCCGGGCAGTGGCTGGGATGGAAGTACCGTCACGATCGCAAAAGAGATGAACCAGGCCGGGAACAAGCTCGACATTCTCGTGAAACTTGCCCCAGAACTCTCACTTGCACACTACCTCAACGTAATAGTGAAAAAAAAGCCGATAAAACTGAAAGTGACCCTTTTTCCAAAAATGCTGGTCCCGGGTATGGGTATACCCGTGAGTGTATCCGCAGCCCCGATCGCTGACGATGTGGACATCACAATCCCGGCAGTACCGCATCCTGATATTGACCTGGATGTGAAATTCACGGGAAAAACAAGCAGCGGGTCCTATACGGTCCTGGTGACGGCTTTGGTGAAACTGCCGCCCTACATCAGTAAAAAGGACCGTGATGAAGTCGCCAAAAAACTTACCATCGACCTTAAAAAGCCGATAAATGTCTCGGTAGAGAAAGGAGAGCTCATGCCGGATGAAGCCGGGGTAACGTGTGAACTGACTGCCACCCCTGACTTTACAAAAAAAGGCACACCTTCGGTTACCGTCGTTGCCAAAGTCTCCCTGCCTGATATACCCTTAAAAAAAGAAAAACTGGTCTCCTTCGAACCCCAGAGAAACTATATCCTCAATATTAACCCGGCAAGCCTCGACGTGAAAATGAATAAGGCCGCTTCCCTCACTGCCCAGGTACTCCAGGTGCTGGGCGAAGACCAGAAGGTCCTTGTCACCGATGCCAGGCTGAGCATCGACGGGGGTTCTGATCTCATCTCCTGCTCCCCGGGCCAGGGCACCGGGAAACTTGAATGCAAGGTATCCCAGCAGAAAGTGACCCGTGAAAAACAAGTATCCATTACGGTCCAGGCGAGTGCAGGGACCGATACAGTCAAACCGCAGGCAGTACCCGTGCGTCTTGAAACCACTGATTACGGCACTCTTGAGGTTGTATTCCTTCCGGCTACCAAAACCAGTCTGAACCCGTTCATTAAAACGGATTATGTTGTACTCAGGGCGACGCTCGTGCCACCCCCCGGGAAACCCCCGGTAAAGGCTGATATCGAATTTTCATTAGAAAATCCCGATGGTTGGCTAATTGGTCCATCAGATTATACTCTCTCAAATGACCCGAATAGCCCGATCACTGGTCCAGCAGATACGACTATACCATTACCGTTGTCTGACGCCGGTAGTGATACACAAGCTGGCGACAGTGAAAACTCAAGGACCGTCAGGTTTACTGGCAGGATTGCAGACCCTGAAATGAAAAAGAAGCCCCCTGCATCCGAATCTGTAATTGTCAAAGCAATTTTCGAGGGCGAGATTGTAGCCCAGAAATCCGTCTCCATCACACTCGACCTAAAACAAACCCTGACCGCAAGCCCGACGGAGGTTACATTCCTTGCCACCGCGAAGCAAGACCGTCCCGGAAGACCCGATGCACCCATTTCTGCACCTGTCAATTTATCTGTTACCGATCCCGGCGATGGACAATGGAAGATCTCTGTGGAATATAAAGAGGCCGAACTGGTCTCATTCAAAGAACAGGATAAAACCTCCTCATCAGAAGTCTTTGTATTTGAAATTGCTGAAAAAATACCCAGGTTCGAACAGAAACCCGGTTTTGCTCCCGGGCAGCAGGATATCAAAGTGAATACGTTTGCAACTCTGGGTGACCTCAAGATCGAGGGGCCTGTCATTACCATTTCCCTCCTGTATGAAGGGATCTACCCAAAATCCCTGTTCGAATATGATAAAGAGGGAAAATTGCTTCCCGTCACTAAAAAAGGGAGGGTAACAATCAATGTGTTAGACCCGGCAGAAAAACGCGCTCCCCTTGAAACTGTCGACGATGTAGTCGGGAGACATATGTTCCCGTATATGACCTTCGAGAACTGGGAATGGGACGGGACAAAACTGGCCAGTATTAGTACTACTGATATATTTGCTGACCCCGACCCCCAGAAGTTTAAAGAAAATTCCCCTGCAGGGGACCAGTGGTACTTTATATTTTCCCTGAAAGATGCCGAGATGGTTGTTGCCTATAGCGGTGACAGGGATGGCGCTCTCAGCGACAGTACATGGCATATTACCTTCCAAAAACAGATACCCGGCAAGGGAGAGGAGGTGAAAGGTTTTGTCAGATTTTTCCGTAAGGAGTATTACGACGAAGCGAAAGCTGAAAACAGCAACTGGTATTACGATCTGCCCGTCACCCTCAAACTCGGTAATGCGGACGAATTAAATGACAAGGTGTCTTTTGTCATTGAGGGGGGCAGGTGCGAAAAAATCATTGAAAAGTGTTTCCCTGAACAGTACCGGGCAAAATTGAGGGAATCTCTTGATAATTTAGAGTACAAAGGGGCAAACGATTATCGCGTTTTTAGTTGGGAAATTCATAAAACAGCCTATGAGATCTGGGAAAAGGACAATAAGGACTTCCTGATCTGGGATAACCGCTGGGCAAACCTGATCAACGTTGCCGAAAAAACAGAGTATGCCGGCGACCTTGCGTTCAATGCGGTAGTAATGTTTTACACTGCCCCGCTTGGGCCCGTTGCCTCGCTTGGGCTGGCCACCATTGTAACGGAGATCAAGACAGAGTCTCTCGCGGTCTATTCCCTTTATGTCAGTAAAGGGAAGGGGGCCGATTTTATCGACTGCATCTCCGAGTATACCGAGAATCACTGGGTGGAATTTATAACAGGTATGGCCATAAAAACACCTGCCGAACTTTTTATACTCAGAAAATTTGAACTTAAAGAACTACTCAAAAAACCAAAAGTTTATGGCTCAATGCTTGCATGGCTCTGGTTATGGAAATTCTCGGTCCACCTTAAAGAGGATGGGGAAAATGACGGGGGCTTCATCAATTCAGCCAAAAAGGCAACAGAAGAACTTTGTGGAGTTCTACTTACCTTCATTCTCGCAGATTTTGTGAAAGCTCACGGAAAAACCAATATCAAAAAAGTCTACAAAGAAGCGACTGACAAGGGATTTTTTGGTGGAACAGAGCTCCCCACTGAAAAGATAGATAAAGAAACAAAAACATCTGAAAAAGATCCGAAAAAGAAAGCTGAAGAGGAGAAGAAAGCCGAAGAAGCGAAAAAGAAAGCTGAAGAGGAGAAGAAGAAAGACAAACAACCGGATAAAGATAAAACTGACAAAGATAAAAAAGGAGGAAATCGGACTCCGGAACAGCTCAAAGAGTTTGGGGAGGGGAGTGGAAAACCGATTACCGACCCCAAATTTACCGAGGCAGGAAAAGTGCCTGATCTTAGCGGAATATCAGATTTTCACAGGAAAGCGTTGGAAAAAATAGCTGCAGAAATGGACGTAATTCCAATTATGCGTCCATTCGGAGATCAGTACGGGCATGTGGCCCAGGGTGAGGCAAACCCAAAGATTACGATGATCCACGAGAAGACTATCAATCCCATTGATAATGAGTACCTGGGGTTTGGCGGGAGTGAGGCGGATAAAGGGTATGCCGCATGTAAGAACCCTGATCCCCCGGAGAGGCCAGCGGGAATGAAAGAGACGGATCCTCAGTGGAAGGATATTCAGGACCGGTATAAACAACGTAAAGAGGAGTACGAAGCATTTGAGGGTCACCTGACAGAGTTGGAAAAGCAGGGGAAGATAGAATGGGACAGGGAAACCGGGATTATCTATGCAAAAAACAGGGATGGAAGCAGGGGAAAACCATTTTCAGGTGATAATGACCCGTTTGCCTATATCGACGCCAGGACCGGTAAGCCTCTTTCACCTGAAAGAAACAGGGAATTTGCCACACGGCTCCACCAGGTGGGCGTTACGATGCACTCGGACCATATTTCATGGGACTATACGAGCCCTCATGAACACAATGCAAATACCAAAATTGATGATACCATTCTCAATGGAAATTCTGAGATCAAAGGGTATGACAAGAATGGCAACCCTATACAGGGGGCCCCGCTGAACCGGTATAACCCAAAAACGAGGCAATGGGATACTGTCTGGTGGGCCGGAGGGTTACGGAAATGAATCTACCATTCACAGCGGAAACGCGTAACATTATTCTGAAGGATTATAATGCCGTGATGTTACGGAAAGATGAACTGGAATTTCAGGGAATTGAAGGGAAGCGGGCAGAAGATCCGTCTTTTGGATCTGAAATCGCCTCAATTTTGGAAACATTCCAGGTAATTTCCAGGAAATACCTGAATGGTCTTCCTAAAATTCCTGTCAGCCGATGCCCGTTCTCAGGTGAAACGGTTGTCCACTCACTCGATATATTCGGAATTGACGGCTTATGGTGGAATTATGAAGCGCCGATCAGACCGGTTGAGGCTCTGCCTCGAACATTTCATTCCATGAGCGGTGCGGTAACCGTCAGGCAACCCGTGGAAAAGACATCATTCGTAGTTCACCCGGGCCCGGATATACCATTTGTTATCCCAGGACTTCTGGCTTACCCATCAGTTGTCGCAGTGCTCTCATCAGTCCGGATTGGTCCACACATTGGATACCCCATCTGCTACTTTAGCAGTGATCCGGGGTCCGTGGACTTCCTGGTCAATTCTTGGGGTGCATCGGAACGGCTGGAGGGACAAGGGATGTCTGAAAGGGGTTGGTCGAACCGCGAGTTGAAAGTAGAGGCGATGGACTTTAACCTCGAACCCTGGATCCGCTCGGAAAAACTCGGGTGGATAGAACTAGGCGATTCCCAATTTGAAATAAAGACTTCATTGGATGATTGTCCATATCTTGGACTGGAAGGGACGAAGCGACTACAGACCCTCTTTGGAGGGCGGATAGTATATGGGTAGCATATGTTTGGGAGAGAAAAAGGAGAGTAGATACCTATGACCGGAAATCAAAAAATCTGTCCGAAATGCGGGATCTCGAACTCGAGCGATGCGAAGTTCTGCCGGAGCTGCGGGGAAAAACTCGCTTCACCAGGAAGTTCAACAGCTGAACCTGTGCAAAAAGCAGCGGATGTCGCGAATACCATTGCATCGACCGTATCAAAAGTGGAATCAACGGTCAGCACGGCAGGGAAGATCGCCGGGACCGACGGGGAGATCTCACAGGTCGTCATACGTCCTCCGGCTGAGTGGGAAGTGATCGTGGGCGATATGCTTCCAGCCACCGGCCAGAAACTTGTTGAGTCTGCAGTGGCTACGGTTGAACAACAGGTACAGCAGCAGGTACAGCAGAAAGTCCAGGAAGAGGTCGTCCGCCAGGTCTCGAAGGTGGTATCAAAACAAGAGCCGGTCCCGGGACCTGTTATCCCTGTGAGCCCGACCCCAAAGCAGCAACCGCCCGGCCCCAAGGCAGGGACCTCCCCTGGCATTACCTGTCCAGCATGTGGAAACCCAATAAAACCAGGGGCCAAATTCTGCGGTTCCTGTGGAGCAGCATGTGGGGCCGGAACACCGGCAGAGAATTCGGTGAAGGCCCCGGCCGCCCCCGTATGTCCGTCCTGCGGAAAACCACTGAGCCCGGGTAAAAAATTCTGTGGTTCATGTGGCCGGAAAATTGGATAATATGTATATAGAATGACTTTCCGAGGGATATGGCCGATTTCTGCCATAATTATTTACCTGGTTGTAACTCGTCACCAGAATAAAAATAAAAGTTAATATCCTCACCTGCTCAAACCCCTGCTATGCAGGGGTTTACAGCTATCAGGTGGGGAATCCTCTTTCTATTTCTCGTCCTGGTGCCCTTTTCAGTATCAGGGGTGAATATTTCGTCTAATATGTCACCGGAGTACGCGGATGTCCAGTCGTTCCACTCGATTGATGATGCATCGCTCGCATTGTATGAAGGCCAGAACGCGTTGCAGAACGGGCGTTACGATGAAGCCCTCGCAGCATATTCGAACGCAACAGAATCTGACCCCGGATGGATGGCTGCCTGGTACCTGAAAGCCTACAGCCTGACAAAACTGAACCGCCCGCAGGAGGCACTGACCGCGGTAGACCGGGCACTTGTCCTGGACCCGTCTGACCGGGATTCAAACAACTTAAAGGCGGACATTCTCACCCAGCTCGGGCGTGGGAATGAGGCTGCAACATACCGGCGGACCACGGTAACCACAACGGAACTCCCCTCTACACCAGTACCGGCACAAACAACGAAAAAGGCCCCGATAAACCCGTTGACCCTTCTTGCCAGTCTTTTCGGGATTGCATTAATAGCAGGAGCATATGGAAAGTCCGGCCGGCCTGTTGGAAAAAAGGAAGGTGAATAATGGAGAACAGCCAGTGGAAATGGGTGTACATCTCGCTGATTGCAGCGGTGCTCTTTGTTATCTTAATTTTCGTCGGGAGTGGAATGGACGGGATGTCGGGAGGGTATGCCGTCTCGTTTATCTCGTTCTTCCTCCTGCTTTCCTCGTTTGCAGTTGCATTGCTCTTCTTTACCCGTGCAAGGGCGATGGATGATATTCTCGGGGGGAAAAACCTGCTTGCCCACTGGGTCTATCCCGAAGACGAGACCCGGAAGAGTGCAGAACGTGAATACGTGAGTTACATGGAGAACAACAGGGCTCTCCTCTACGTAGTTGGCGGTTTCCTTGTTATTGCGATGATACTTATGATCATCTTCGGCGGGGAAGCAGGGGTCGCCACTGCCGGGATGCTCTTTGTCGTCCTGATCATTGTTGCCATTGTTTCGGTCGTAGCCCCGAAACTGGAGCGGAATCGTGCCCTTAAGGCCCCGCGTGATGCGTATATTTCCGATACCGGCATTATCTACGAAGGAGGGATCTACCCTTTCCGCTCCTTCCTGATGAGGATGGACGGTGTCAGCTATGAAAAAGAGACTGCGAAACATCCCCCGGTGCTTTTCTTCTCGTTCATTCAGCTGGTCGGCCTGTATATCCTCCGGCCCTTTGAGATCAGTATCCCCGTACCCCCGGGAGAAGAGGAGAAAGCCCGCAGGATCGCAAACCGGATGAGTGGGGTTGTAGAGGAAGAGGAAACCCCTGATTCACCGGTTGGCGTGTGTACCGCCTGCGGGGTAGCGGTCAAACCCGGTGACCAGTATTGCGAGGCATGCGGGGCCAAAGCCACGAGTGATCCCAAACCCGGTTCTCCCGGGACATGCCCGGTGTGTGGCAATACCCTCAAACCCGGTACAAAATTCTGCGGTTCATGCGGGTATAAACAACAATAATCCCGCTGGAACCCCTCCTTTTTTCTACCCCGGGAAGTATCAGATCGTTGACATCATGGACTCATGTGCCTCACGGTACGACTGGTTTGCTTCCTCAATACGGCCCAGTTTTGTAAGGAGATCTCCTTTGAGTGTCCATGCCTGTGCCAGGGTAATGGCGTCATCACGGTTTTTCGGACTCACAGCGATGGTCCTGTTCAGGCTGTCGAGTGCACTTTGATCATTTCCCGCGTGGGAACGGGACAATGCCTGGTAGTACAGGGCTTCCATATCTTTTTGGTCAATGGTAAGCGCCTTTTGGTACGATTCCTCAGCCTCTGTCGTGCGGTTTAAAAGAGATAATGAAAGTCCGCGGTTCCTCCAGGCCTTCCCGTACAGGGGATCGAGGGTTACCGCCTGGTCATACGCAGCAACAGCCTCATCATACCTTCCCATTACGTGGTAGGTCTCCCCTTTTGTATTCCATTCCCGTGCATCAGCAGCGGTATTCAGGCATCCTACGGTTATCAGTGGAATTACCAGTGCAAGAAGGACGATAAGCCCGGCAATCTTCCCCATGATTACACATGGATATCAGGCGGGAAAAAACTTTATCGGGACCATGCTGCAACCTGGCCTTACCGATCTCTACCCAGCCATTCTCGTGTTTCACCAGTTGCAATTCACACCGGGTAAAATCAATGAATGAACGAAGGGCTGTTGTCCCTTGAAATTCCTTTCCAGGGGGCTTTCCGGCCAACGGTTACGTAGGGCACCATGTGCTTTTCAACCTTGGTGATGCCGGGATGCAAAAGGATTACTTCTTCTTATCCGCCACCGATGCGACGTATTCTATGGAAGACATAAACAGGGGGATTTCATTCAAATAGTCCCTCGGGTCGCTCCGCTCAAGAAAAATCCATGATTTCATTTTTGCTCTTCCAAGCGGTTGGAAGTAGGTGAACCCCGGCATGCCGGCAAGGTCTTCAGCCTTTTTCTGGGGTACCTTGATACCCACGCCGTTTTCGTAAATGCATGCAACCAGTTTATCCCGGATGTAATATGCCGGGTACCCGAACATTTTACCCGGGGTGACACCAGGTATCCCGGGTAGGATTTGATCAAGGACGATTTTTATTTCTGGATTATATATTGCTTTACTCATAAGAATCCGACCTCCAGCAGGTTAGCGATTTCTGTGACCAGTCCCTCTTGTCTTTCTTCAGAGAAAAAGGGTGGCCAGGACAAAAAAATTGTAAAAGCGAGAATATTATTCATCAAGCGGTTTGAAAACGCCTTTTTTTGCCTTAAGGATTTTGCATTCCGGGCAGCGCCAGTTTTCAGGGACCTCTTTCCATGGTGTACCAGCTGGTATCCCGTTTTTTGGATCTCCCTTTACCGGATCATAAATATAATGACATTCCAGGCACACATATCGGACCATTTTAGCTAATTCTGCCAAGCTTCATTCAACTCCGTTCAATTCAACTATTGTATGATCATTTCAATGTGAATTCTTATGAAATCTATCAACGGGGCAATACTTTCGTCTCCTCTGTTTCTCTCCCATTTTTCCAGAGAATATCCTGAAAAAGGATAGTTCGCAGAATTGTGCATAGCCTCTGACCACTATTTCGCGGTTAATGTGCACCGCTGACGGAACCGTGTATTCAAAGACAGGCTGTAACGCTATTCAGTCACATACACCTGCAGTCCAGCAATGGCGCCGAGATTGATGGAGATTCTCCCTTCTGATACCGTTCCCAATAATCCCTTTTCTATAAGCGCCGTCTTTGCCAGTTCAAGGGATTTCACCTGAAGCGTGATGGAGGAGACTGCGTTGCGGCCTGATTGTACCAGGCGGACCGTGACCCCGTTCCCCCCGTTCCGTTGTCCTGGTCCTCCACCTGCCGCTTCAGGCAGTACCCTCTGCCATTTCTCCAGGACGGCCAGGTCTGCATATTCAACGGTGATCTTCTTCAGACCTGTTACCCCAAGGGCCCCGCCGTTTGCTGTGGCAAGCATTTGCTCCATATGTTTGCGGAAATCGCCTTGGTTCCTGAAGGTATACTCGCAGTAAAAGATCAGGGAACCGGGCATCATCCCACTGAGTTCGAGGTTGTTCCAGAGTGTCATGGGTGTTCCGTTCTGCACAACATTGAACGGTAGAATCGGGCCATGGGGGACTTTAGCGGCATCGAGGACGTTGACGGTGGACTCAAGGGGTTCTGAAGGCTGGAAGGCAATACCGACAATACCAGTCCCCCCCGGGATCATACCCTCTTTTCTCATCTCTTCCGAGCTGTTCAGGACCTCCATGTTTACGTTCCCGAACGAGACTCCGCCACTTTTAAACGGGCCATAGTCCACAATTGCCCAGGCAACGGGGAGCCCGAGATCTTCACTGAAGAGCTGATAGACCTGTTCCGGCTCCGGTAGCTGGACCATGAGGTGATCGACCTGCTGTATTGTTGGTGGGAACGGCGTCAGGTCCACTATTAACACCTGCTCTCGCAGTCGAATGCCTTCATTGGATCAGTACCGGCTGCTTTGTTGCACTCCTCCACACACGACACGCATTTCGTATATCCTTCCTGTTTCACTACGGTGCAGGACCCGTTGATATTCTGGCATGATGCGAGGCTCCGGCACTTATCCCCTAACATGTACTGCATCGTGCACATTTCTACGACTTTCGGGCCACAGCTGATCTCCATGCCGTGACAATTCTGTATGCCGCATGCTGCCTGTGCGATTACCGCAGTATCGGTATTTTCCCAGCTGATATGGAGGTCTTTCCAGGCGATGGTCCCATTCCCGCCATGGGTTCGCGGGGGTGTTTTTACGATAAGGCGGATGGTAACAGGTGGTTTCTCTTTCCCCATATCATCCGGTGAATACGTCCAGTAGATTGTCTGGTTCGTGGTACCGACGGTTTCATTATGCCGGTTAACGTTCCAGTCCGGTGCATTCCAGCTGACGAAATAGCCATAACTGGTGTTCCAGCTGTAGACTACCGGGCCGGTCCCGGTATAGAGCGGGGTCAGCCCGATCCCGACGGTGGACGACATCAGGGGAATGTACTTTTCAGGCGATGCCCGGATTGAAAGGTCCACTATTCCCGGAGTAGTGAGTGGAACACTGGTACCGGTTTCGGAAGGTGTTACCGGGGTGGTCGGCGGAGTGATGATGGGTGTGTTGACAGGGGTAGGTACGGGTGTTCCACCTGGCTTTTCTGATGTGCAGCCAGCGAACAGGATTGCAATGATGAGCAGTATTACCGTCAGGGCGAGGAATTGTCTCATGGTATGGTGATTTGTCAGGGGTTCTGAAAAAGGTATTTTTTGCTATCTCATGTGGATATATGGGTAGACGGGGTACATTGAAACTCCTCTAAAACCGTGTTATTACCCCCTATTTTTATTTTCCCGCAACCTTCATCCCTCATCCATCCCATGTGTACCTGAAGGATACCCACATGAATACTACCGACCCGTTCTTTGCAAAGGACACCTGGGCAAACAATGCTGCTATTGAACTCATGGACGTCTCGCCCGGGAAGGCGAGGGTGCAGATGAAGGTCGAAGAGCGGCATAAGAACAGCCATGGGACCGTGCATGGCGGCGCAATTTTTACCCTTGCCGATACCGCATTTGCCCTTGCCTCCAACTCCCACGGGGTCCCGGCCGCTGCCATAAATGCCCATATCTCATATGTGAAATCTGCCTCTGGCGGAACCCTGTATGCAGATGCAGAGGAATTCTCGATCAGCCCGAAGATCGCTACCTATACCGTGACGGTAACAGATAATAATGGGGAGAAGGTTGCGATTTTCCAGGGTATGGTGTATCGCAAGACGCCGAGAGGATAATGGGACAAATCAATACCGGAACCTTCCTTTGCTGGGTACTGACGATATGCACGGTGATGAGTGACGATGAGGACAAGTCATACGCTGCTCCTGAAATATTTCCATGACCCGCGGTACTTGTTTGACCGTGTTGAAGTCTGGTATATTGACCGCGGGGCACAAAACGACCGTTCCTGTGTCACCGGGGAACAGATTGTGAAACTTGACTCATATTATTTCGAGCGGGAGTCACCGTTTGGGACAACAGCAATTCCGTATCACCGGATTACCCGGATCCTGTATGATGGCGAACCGGTGTGGACACGGTGAAAACCCTGTGAAACCTATGCTCGAAGGCACCACCTTTTTTACCGACAAATGACAATTTAATATGGCGCCTCAGTGGCTTAGTTGGCAGAGCGGCTGACTTGTAATCAGCAGGTCCCGTGTTCAAATCACGGCTGAGGCTCCATTTTGAATTTTAGCGATAATTTAAGGTTATTTTTGTATTTAAAACGTAATTTTTGCGTATATCTAATTAAAAATTTATTGATAGGGATCCCTACCCCATATTAAGAGTTTACCTGATGAGAAAACCAGTATTCTCTTAATAATTATAGAAAAACAGCATCATGCAGAAAAATTGTGGAATTATTTGACCTGGGCAATGATGAAATCCTTCCTGACGGATGAATTACTCACCATTGTGCCGTTAACTGCATCGTTTTTTATCACCGTGAGTGTGACCGTGTAATTGCCCGCGTACCGGTAGGTATGGACAGGGTTCAGGCCTGTCATATTGATTCCGTCTCCGAAATCATAATTAAAGAACATGGGAGACCCGGTAGATCGATCCGTAAACTTTACCGTAAGCGGGGCCGTCCCGTTCATTATATCTGCTATGAAATTCGCGACAGGCATTACAAATGGAACACCCACTACCGTGACTGCACCATTATTCATTGTGCGGTAACTTATCATCGAACCAGTATTCTTATCCGGTTTCATGACCGTCAGGGTGATGTTGTATACTCCTGGGTACCTGTAGGTATGTACCGGATTTCTACCGGTCCTGGAGGTCCCGTCCCCGAAATCATAAATGAACGATGTCGGGTTTCCGGAAGACTTGTCGCTGCAGGTAACCGTAAGCGGGGCAGTACCAGTTATGGGCGATACTGTGAATTCGGCAATGATTGAAGTGTCCTGCCCGGGATTCCCGCCGCCGATGGAAAATGCCCCAGTAAGGAAACCCGCTTGGCCAACATTGTTGACGACCGCAAGGTCGTACGTGCCTGGAGAGGCATTTGATGGGATCTGGAGGTCCGCAATCATCTGCGTTGTACTGGCCGTCATTACATTCGCGGCCTGTATCTCATCCGATCCCCTTGTGAGAATCACTGTCGAATTCTTTGTGAAATCCGTACCTTTAATTGTCAGCGGGATGGTCCTGCCCAGTGAGCCGAAAGATGGGCTGACCGAAAGTACGCTGGGAGCAGGGCCCTCATTCGCGGGAGACGGAATGACCGAGAGGCCATCGTGAAGGGTTGCCGACCCGCCGTCCGGGTTCGTTACAACGACATCCCAGTCTCCGATGGCGTTTTTCGGGAACGAGGCGGTCAGAACAATCCTGGAATCGCTGTCCGGTACCGCGGTCACGGTGATCACGCGACCCGCCGCATCGGTGAATTTAACCGTTGTGCCGACACTGAAATGGCTCCCTGTCACGGTGAACTTCTGGAGGATTCCCGGGATGGCGGAGATGGGGTCTATAGTGTCAATCACCGGTGCGGAATCCTTAAACACGAGGAACCCTCCGGCAACGTTGAAACGGTCATGATCTGATCCGCGAGTGATGGTGAGATTGTACGGACCGTTTGGTGCGGCTTCAGGAATCGTTACGGAACAGGTTAGTGTGGTGCTGTTCACTATTACTAAACCGGTTGCCGGGATCACAAAGGTTCCATTCGTGAGATTCACCGACATAGAAGGGTCGAAATTATTCCCGGTGATTGTCACCTGGACAGTTGATCCCCTCCGTCCCTGCCTGGGATCGATGGACTGAACGGAAAGATTCGATGATATCTTGATAAGGTCGTGTTTTACAAGGCTGATTTGCCCGGTCTTATCGGTGGCTGATAGGTTTACGCTGTAGTTGCCCTGCCGGACATAGGTATGAACAGGGCTCTGAACTGTGCTCGTTGTTCCGTCACCGAAATCCCACAGCCATCTGGAGATTCCTGGATCCGAGGTGTCGGTAAATGTCACGGTCAGCGGTGCGGGTCCGGTCGTCGGGGTCGCGGAGAACGAGGTGGGATTCCCGTACGCCCAGAACCCGAATGACATCGCGTCATAGAGCACGCCATTTGATATTATAAACCTTGCATCCTTCATATCCGCACCAAACTGGTGCGCCAGTGAACCATTGTTCAGGTATACCACATCGAGATAAATATTGTGCTGGGTATAGACGAAACCGTCCGCAATTTCCACCATGTTGCTGAAGTCGGGATCATAATCCGGTTTATAGATCCAGAGTCGTGTTCCGGAATATGCGTCGAGTGCGAAGAGACCGTTAGAAGTCCCAACAATGACCTTCCCGTCGATTACTGCGGGGACGGAACACGACCCGAGGTTCGTCGCCCAGCGCTGCCGGCCATTTTCCGCATTTATTGCACGAACAGTCCATCCTGACGCAAGATAGATGGTATTATATTCTACTGCCTGTGCGGAAAACACCGAACCTACCGCGAAGCGCCACTTTTCTGCGCCGGTAGAGGCATCCAGGGCATAGAGATTCTTGTCCCCACTGCCGAAGTAGATGACACCCTGTGCGACAGCTGGTGAACTGACTGCCCCACCGGTCGAGAACCGCCACTTTTCCGCACCGGTAGAGGCATCCAGGGCATAGAGGTAGTTATCATCTGTCCCTACGTAGACGAGGCCGTTAGATACCGCCGGGGTTGAAAATTTTACCTTTCCATTCCTTTGAAACTTCCACTTTTCCGCACCGGTATTTGCATCCAAGGCATGGAAGGTGCCAAAAAACGGACTGTAATAAGCGATCGTCTCTCCACCATAGATGACCCCGTTCGCTACCGCAAACCCCGACCAGGTCCGGGCATCTTGTCCCATATAGCTTACCAAAAAGTTCCAGCGTTCCCTGCTATTCGGGGTGATCCCGCCGCCATCGTAGACCCCGGTATTCTGAAGATCAGAGTATGCCTTCCAACCTTCGTTTCCTCCGCCGATCACGCGGATATACCAGGGTTTCTCCACGCTGCTCGTCCCTACCGGGCTTGTGACTGTCAGTTTTACATTGTATCTTCCAGGTACCGTATACGAATGGACTGGGCTCTGCTCGGTACTTTTCGTGCCGTCGCCGAATTCCCAAAGTCTCGTAACATTTACTCCTGAAAGGGTGTCGTTGAATTTTACTGACAGGGGAGAACTTCCTGTCAGAGGCATTGTCCCAGAGAAATCAAAAGTGACGTGAATATAATCTGGCTTTACCTGGCTTCCGGTTCCCCCGGGCCCGGTGGCGGTGAGGCTGACCGTAAACTTTCCGGGACCTGCGTAGGTATGGGCTGGGTTTTTCCCGGTACTGGTCTTCCCGTCACCAAAGTCCCAGAGCCAGCTTGTGACCGGTCCCCCGGTTGATGTAGCGGTGAACGTGATGGCCAGGGGTGGTGATCCACTCACCGGAGTCCCGGTGAAATCAGGGATTGGTGGCTTGTTCCCGAGAGCATAGACGAGGTGATCATCGCTCCCGATATATACGACGCCATTAGCAATTGCCGGGCTGGAAGCAACAATTCCAGTTGTGTAATAATTCCATATTTCAGCACCTGTTGTGCCATTGAAAGCATAGACGAGGTGATCATCGCTCCCGACATAAACGACACCATTAGCAATTGCCGGGCTGGAAGAGACCGCCCCATTGGTATAGAAACTCCAGATTTTATCGCCCGTGGCAGCGTTGAGAGCATAGACGAGGTGATCATCGCTCCCGATATATATGACGCCATTTGCAATTGCGGGACTGGAAGAGACCGCCCCATTGGTATAGAAACTCCAGATTCTATCGCCTGTGGCAGCGTTGAGAGCATAGACGAGGTGATCATCGCTCCCGATATATACGACGCCATTTGCAATTGCGGGACTGGAAGCGACCGCTCCATTGGTATAGAACCTCCAGATTTTATCGCCTGTGGTGGCATTCAGGGCATAGACCTGCTGGTCATTACTGCCAACATAAACGACATCACTCACAACCGCAGGGCTCGATGATACTACCCCGTTCGTGTAAAAATTCCATCGTATA
>CAIKOD010000020.1 GCA_903828975.1 uncultured Methanomicrobiales archaeon
ATCGTACATGAGGCAACGCAGTTTCCCTTCCAGAACCCCTTGCTTCATTATACCCTGAACGCACCCTACCATTTTCACATATTTAACAAAATTATCCGGGATGAGAAAATTGAACTCGTTGTCGCAGCCCAGGTACTTGCCGGAACCGCGGTCATCCATGCGGCGAAAAAATCCCGAGTCCCTGTTGTTTTTGACTTAAAAGACTGGTTTCCGGATTCAGCCGCAGCATACATAAAGACACACTTTCTGCAGGAGACCGTTCGCAAAGCCGTCTGGGAGATCACGCGCCGGAACCTCCGCAACAGTACATTAATCACAACCGTTTCCCCGTCCCTTGTCGAAAAGCTCAAAAGATTCGGGTTTGATGCCGGACTGGTGACCAACGGGGTGGATACTGACCTGTTCATGCCGATGGGGGACTCTGGACGCCGGGCAGAACTTGGCATACAACCCGGCGATTTTGTGATCGGGTTTGCCGGAAGCGTGGAACGCTGGTATGCAATTGATGAGATCATCAGGAGCCTTCCTGAACTGACAGCATATCGCAGGAATACCCGGCTGCTCGTCGTCGGGGGATCACTCTTTACGCCCTACATGGCGGAACTGGTGCAGCTTGCACGAGACCTTCACGTACAGGACCACGTGACCTTCACCGGGACAAAACCTTACCACGAACTTCCCAGGTATATTGCCTGCATGGATGCCTGCACCATCCCCTTGTCGCCCCCCCAGTGGGCTGACATCGCCCTCCCCAATAAATTTTTTGAATATTCCGCGTGCGGAAAACCTATCGTCATGCGTCCCATTCCAGACGTGATGAAGATCGGCGGCCCGAATATATTCCTGTACCAGACTCAAAGCGAACTTATCGAACAGATAAAATTCCTTATGGACAAAACCCCTTCGTTTTCCATCAACCTCGGCCAATACAGCTGGAAGGAGAAAGCCAGGGAGTTCGAGACGATATTTGAGCGTCTTGTTTAATGTGCCCTTTTCAATAAAAAACGGCTCCCGATACACCCTATTTCACCCGATATTTTTTCAGGAACGTATCCAGAGCCCTATGTCTGGCAGATCGTTACCTTGTTGTTATCCAAATTTATTTGTGGTCACGGCAGCAACATGATTCTTCATTAGGATGATCAGATGACTGGGATCGGACTCAAAAAATATCAACCACACCTCATTATCGGCCTTATCATTATTTTTTCGCTCTTTGCCCTCTGGCTTCGACTTATTCCCATGTTCAACCTGGGGAATACAGATATCCTGAATATCGTGGGAAGCGACGACCCGCTCTATAACCTGCGGCAGGTCGAACAGATCCTTGCCAATTTCCCTGCATACAACTGGTTTGACGTCATGACCCTGTATCCATCAGGGTCAACGATCTACTGGGGCCCGCTCTTCCCGACCATCATCGCGGTTCTCTGCCTGATCACCGGGGCTGCAACAAGGCCGGAGATAATTGCAACAGGACTGCTCGTGCCCCCGTTAATGGCAGCGCTGCTCGTTCCCATAATGTATTTTATCGGAAAGACCTGCGGGGACTGGAAAACAGGCATCCTTGCATCAGGATTTACCGCTATCGTTTCAGGGCAGATCTTTTACCGTTCCTTTTACGGCTATATGGACCACCATATCGCAGAAGTCCTTTTTTCCACGCTCTTCTGCCTCTTTTATATCTATGCGATCCTTGCGGCAAAAGAACAGGATATTGATTTAAGAAAGAGTGAAACATTCAAAAAGACGGTAATATTTTCCGCAATTGCAGGAATTTCTTATCTCCTCGGCCTCTTTACGATGCCCACGATGATCCTGTTTGCGATGATTGTCGTTATCTTTACGCTTGTCCAGTCACTCATCAACTCCTCCCAGGACCGCCCGGTGGGGTACCTGGCGGTTGCCAATACGATCATCTTTTCCATCGCAATTATCGGACTCCTCATCTATGGAATTCAACATCCGGGACTCGGCCTGAGCCTGTATACAATAGGTCATGTCTATGCTTATCTCAGCCTTATTGGGGGGACATGGGTGTTGTATGGGCTGAGCCGTATTCTCAAAGGGAGAGCAACATATTATTATCCGGTGGCGCTTGCCGGAATCGGGGTAGCATTTGGCGCAGTACTATTCCTGTTTCTTCCTGAGATCTACAACCTGCTCGTATCCAATTTTATTTCCTTCTTCGGACAGGCTGCCGTAACCGATACCGTTCAGGAAGCCCGGGGTTGGAGTACTGATCTCGCGTGGTTTGCCTTTAATTATGGGCTCCTGCTCTTTGTTGGAGGTGCCCTTGTGATGGCATATAATAATTTCAAAGATGAGCACCCCCACCAGGTGTTTGCCCTTGTCTGGTCGGTGGTGATGTTCTACTCCACCTGGCAGCACATCAGGTACGAGTATTACCTTGCCATCAACATCGCACTCCTTTCAGCTGTCTGCGTTTACTTTGTGATGAATCTCGGGTGGGCTGATCTGACCAGACTCGCAGCCGTTATAGCTACCGATCCTAGTACCACCAGACAAAATGAGATCGGAAAAGAAGAGTCACCAAAAGGGAAACGACACAAAAAAGGCCAGAAAAAGGCTGCTGATACCGGATCATTCAATTTCCTGCACCTCGGCCTGATGGTCATTGTCCTGGGACTTGCCATCCTCTTTGCCTATTCATCAGTTACCTATAGTTACGCCAATGCATCGAACAATGCGATCCGCATGAACGGTGATTGGCGCGAGTCACTGGAATGGATGGGGAATAATACTCCTGATACGGGGGTCAACTACTTTACCATCTATGACAAAAAGACGTTCCAGTACCCGAACGCATCATACGGTGTCATGTCATGGTGGGATTACGG